>CALLXS010000065.1 GCA_937875295.1 uncultured bacterium
GAATTTTGGGAGTTTTTATTAATAAAATAAAATTATACTATTATACTTAATTTTTTTAATTAAGTTTTAGTTTTTAATAAAATTATAATTCCAATTATTATAAAAATAATATTTGCGAACCAACCGCTTAATACTGGATTAAGCGATAATCCTGCACCAATAGACTGACCAACTTTCCAAAATACTAAGTAAGTAAAAGCTACACCCATAGCAGCAGCAATTTGCATAGCTAATCCATTTTTTTTCTTCACTGATGCAAACGGAATAGAGAAAAATATCACTATTAAATTTGCAAATGGGAATGCATAATTAGCATAGTATTCCGTTTCTAATTTTGTAATATCTTTGCCACCATTTTTAAGGAAGTATAAGTATTCACGCGTCTCCGGAAATGTCATTTGGTCAGATTTCTTTTGTATTTTTCTCATTTGCTCGCCATCAGCACTTAATTTTATTTCCATTTTATCTAATCGCGTATTATTAACTGTATTTGAATCAAAATTTCGAACAATTATATCATTCATTCTCCAAATTTTCTTCGTACTATCCCATTCCATACTCCTTGCTGATATTTTCTTAATTAATCGAGGATTTGGTTCGGGTGTGAAATATTCCACAGAAGTATTAAATGCTACTTGGTAATTGGGTTCGTAATACCCAATTGTAATATTTGTAGTTGGATTTTCTCGATAATAAAAATTGCTCAAAGTATTATTATCATTAACATTTAAGAATTTTTGTTCCATCAGGAATTTCTTTTCATTTGCTTTAGGCACAAGCCATCCATTGAAATATAACTGACCAAAACTAATAAAAGTACAAATAATAATAAATGGGAGCATTATTCTATATAAACTATAACCTCCGGATTTCATAGCCGTGATTTCATTAATATTGGACATTTTCCCCACAGTAAACAGACTTGAAATTAGCACTGCTACAGGAATTAGCATTTTAAGGATATCCGGCAAAAATACTACATAATAATGAGCAATTTGAGCAATGCTCATTTTAGAATCGATAAATTTATCCATTCTCTCAATTAAATTCACTATTATAAAAATCACGCATAGCACTAAAATCGAGAATAATAAAGTAAGCAAGAATTGCTTCATCATATATTTATCAATTAATTTCATATTATTTTATTTCGCATTAGCACTATTATAATTTTCAATAACTTCTTCACACTTTTTAATTAAAATTTCAGCTGAATTATCCCAAGAAAAAGTCGATGCCCATTCGATAGAACCTTTGCTTAATTTATAATTCAATTCTTTTTCATTTAGCAATAAGTAAATTGCATCAGCTAGTGCATTTAGATCACCATATTTATATAATAATCCGGACACTCCATTGCTTACCGAATCTCTTAATCCGGGAGAATCAGCACTAATTACCGGGGTACCGCAAGCATTAGCTTCAATATTTGTAATTCCCCAACCTTCTTTCATTGAAGTATTTACCACACAATGTACCTTAGAGAGGATTTCAATCTTTTTGCTTTCGCTCACATAACCATAAAAAATTACATCATCAGTAATATTTAATTCTGTGCATAAAGCGATTAATTCATCTTTAAAATCACCTCTACCCATTATATGCAGTTTTGCATTTGGAATTTTAGTCTTCACCATTGCAAATGCTCTAACTAAATGATCTACAGATTTATATTTTTTAAGTCTTCCAAAATATGCGACAGAAGGTTCATTGAACTTCTCGCCTACTTTCATTGGGAAAATTTCTTGTTCAATAGCATTTCCAACTATTGCAAAATTGCTTATATCGAATCCCCTTTGTTGAAATTCATTTAAAGTACTATTAGACACGACAGCAAAAGGAGTGTTTTTATAAATGGTATCTATTAATTTTTCTGAATAGAACACATAATTTCCGGCAATTTTACCGGCTTGGCGGAAAATACTTTCTCCAAAAAAGTGATGACTAATTGCCAAAAGTGGTTTTTTCACATACATTGGAGTATAAAAAGGAATTTTATTTATATCATCTATTACAATATCAAAATCTTCTTTCCTAAACTTAGTTAAATATTCCCATGGAACAAGGAAATTAAATGTATTTCGCCCACCTTTTCTAATTATACGAATATTATCAATAGTTTCAACACTTGATGAACCTTCGTGTTTTGAGCAAAATAAAGTTACTTCATTATTAGCCCTTGCCGCTATTCTTTTAAAAATTTCATATAATCATCTCCAATATAAGTGCTATGCACTTCACTCATAATTTAACATTCTTCACTAGTCAAAGTCAAATCATAGGTGAAGTCCGTTTCACTTATATATACAAAACCACATGATAAACTATGAATAGTTAAAATCGGAGGTGGGATATGACACTAAATAAGGCATTTGCATTGAGAATAAGCGATATTTTAGTTAAAAGAAATATGTCGAAATATCAACTTGAAAAGAAATCTGGCTTAACACACTCTGCACTTAGATACATATTTAACGAAGTAAATAAAGATGTTAAATTCTCAACTATCGTTAAGGTAGTAGATGCATTCGGTATGACTTTGGAAGAATTTTTCAATGATGCAGTTTTC
>CALLXS010000066.1 GCA_937875295.1 uncultured bacterium
AAATACCGATTCTCTACCTCTTAACATTATATCACCTTTCATTTCAGCAGTTTCCGATATGAGAGGTTATGTAGATCTTTCACTTAAGGCAAAGGGAACAGATCTAAATAATTTAATGTATAGTGGAGATCTTGAAGTACAAAATAGTAGTTTTATATTAGGAGTAAATAATTTAAGGTATCACGCTACAGCTAAAGTTGATTTTAATCAAGAGAAGATTTCTATTTCTAATGCCACAATTAGGAATGATTTTAATGATTTGACTTATGGTTCTGCAAATTTAAAAGGCGAACTTAAAATGAATGGTTTTGAGATGATGGGTTATGAATTCGCTCTAAGTACTTCAGGATTAATGGTTCTTGGTAATTCATCAGCTAAATCTATTCCATCGATATATGGAAAACTAGTGATTGCCACTGGATTAAATCCAGTAGAAGTCAAGGGAAGTTCAAATAATTTAAATATTAATGGCGATATTAATGTAATTAATGGTTCTCTCACTATGCCTAAAGTAATTTCTTCTAACTCTGTAGAATCTAAGATGCTATATAAAGTAGCAAGTTCATTAGAAGATGAAGAATTGGTTTACAATGTTATAGATAATGCTACTGGAGATACATTATATACTGAAATTGAAAATGGACAAAATTTAATAGTAGATCCTGCAGATTCTACTGCTCAAGATACAAAATTTGTTCCTAACTCAAGGATGGGTAACAATATGTATATAAGTATGAATTTCAAGGTACTTAATCCTATCACTCTAAGGATAGATTTAGGTGATTTAGGCAAATTGACAGCAAAGTTAGGTACTGAGAATCAATATTATCCATTATCCTTGAATTATTCTCCAAATAATGGTATTTCATTATTAGGAGATATAAAATTATTACCGGGCTCTAAATTGTCTTATATAAAACAGTTTGATACTGAAGGAAGTATTAGCTTCCCTTTAGGTTCTGTAGCAAATCCTAAATTAAATTTAAAAGCAGTTTATAATGGTAAAAGCTATATAAATGAATTAATGAGAGAATTTAAAGTATTTATGTATATCTCGGGTTTCTTAAAAGTGCCTAATATTCGATTTGATTATGAATTCGAAGGTGAGCAATCAAAAGGCGATTCTACACAAGTGTTTCAAGATGCTTTGTCTTTAATTTTGTTCGGACGCACTAAGACAGAGATGGAGTCAGGTATGAAAGCAAGTAGCACAGAATATGGTAGCTTAGGAATTGGAATGCTTACAAATCAATTTTCTGATTTTTTGACTAGTATGCTGCAAGGTTCAGGTAGTATTGAAAGCGTTGCAATTGAAATGGGAACTGGTAATAGGTGGGAAGATGCTAGGTTGCGAGCTACAGGCAGACTCTTTGATAGAATTGGATGGCGATATGGAAGTGATTTAAATGATTTATCTCAGAATACAGAGTTTTCATTGGAAATTCCGATGAATATAGTGCTTGATTCTAATTATTTAAATAATATCGTATGGCAATTTAGCACATCGAGCAATATTCAACAAACCGCAATAAATAGAAATCAAAAAGATTGGGAAATAAAATTAAGATTTGGTGGTAATTGGTAAGAATTCTTTAAAAATTAAAATGTATCATAAAGAATTTGTTTTTCAATTCTTTTTTGTGAATTTTCAATTAAATTTCATAGATTAAAGTAATTACTAACCTATTTATTGTTAATTTTGCATTCAAGTTTTTATAGTTTTTTTATTAGCTAAATGGAAGAATTTGACCCAGAAGAAGAATTTAATTTAGATGATACTGAAATAGAAAGGTATGTAGAATTATTTCAGATTTATTTTGATGATAATAGCAATAATGAATTGCCAACTACTAATTTAGAAATCTTTGAACAGGTAGTTAATTATTTAATTATAGATTTTGATTTAGAGCTAGCACTTAAAATTTGTAACATCTGGATAGATAATGCACCAGAATCTATAGAAGCATGGAATTCTATGGGTGTGATTTATAGTGCCTTTGGGGATTATGATGCATCTAATATTTGCTATGATAAAGCAAATGAAATTGACCCAAAAGATCCTGAAGCTACTTTACAAAAAGCTCTTAATTTTAGTATGACTGGTAATAATTATTTAGCAATTAAATTAATTGACCATATTTTAGAAAAAGAGCCTGATAATGAAATGGCACTTTATCACAAAAATATTATTTTCCAAAGTATCGAAAGATATAGCGAAGCAATAAAGATATTAGAGAAACTGCATGAATTAGGGGAAGATGAATATCCGATTTATGAAAATTTAGCTTATTGCTACCAAGCAATGAAAAATTATGATAAAGCAATCCATTATTATCAAATTGCAATTGAAGATAATCCTGATTTATATCTTTTATGGTATAATCTTGGGTTAGTACATAATTTAGCAGGACACAAATTCCAAGCTATTGAATGTCTTAATAATGCAATAGCATTAGATAACGAGATTGCATATATTCATTTTGCATTAGCAAGTATTTATTCTCAAATGGGGCGACTAGTTCAAGCAATAGACTGTTATACTTATGCTTATGAATTAGACCCTCAAAATATTGAATATATAATGAATTTAGCTACAACTTTAGCTGATAGTGGGAAATATGATTTAGCAATTTCGCTTTTTAGCATTATGATTAAGAAAAATCAGAATATTGCAGTACCTTTTTTCGGAAGGAGTCTTTGCTACGATGCTCTTGGAGAATATTCTAAAGCAATCACTGATATTCGCAAAGCTATAAAAATTGCACCAAATAATCCTGACTACCTACATTCTTATGCTTCTACTTTAAACAAAATCAATGAAGATAAAAAAGCAATAGCTGTTTATAAAAAATGTATAGAAATTGCACCGGATAATTTGCGAGCAAAAACTGACTTAGGTGAACTTTATATTAAAAATAAAGATTATATAAAAGCAAGGAAAATATTAGATAGTATCATTGAAATTGAGCCTAAATGGTTCGAAGCATACCATTTAATAGCAAAAACATATTTAGAAGTAGATGATTATGAATCAGCTGCAAAGTATTTATATGAGCTTACAAAAGTTGATCCTATCATGAAAGCAAAATTAATAAATGAACAACCCGATTTTTATGAAGACTTAAAGCAAAAGGGTGCAAATAATAGTATTTCTATTAAACAGAATAAATTGAAAAATAAAGATAAATAAAATTTGATATAATTTAAGAAAAAAAATATTATGTTGATTTCATATAACAGACTAAAAGAACTAATTGATTTTAACTACTCTCCTAAAGAATTAGATGATATATTGACAATGCTCGGGATAGAAGTAGAAGCAATATATAATTATAAAGATAAATACCAAAATTTTTATATTGGAGAAGTGCTATCTAAAGAAAAGCACCCTCAAGCTGATAAATTATCACTTTGTCAAGTAAATTATGGAAAAGGTGTGAATACCGTTGTATGCGGAGCACCTAATGTAGCTGCTGGACAAAAAATTGTATATGCAGCGCTAAATGCACTAATTCCAAGTGGGAATTTTAAAATAGAGAAAAGAAATATTCGCGGAATCGCTTCCGAAGGTATGATTTGTTCTCAGGTGGAATTAGAGATTGGCGACGATGCAAGCGGAATATGGGTATTACCTAACGATGCCACTGTGGGACAAGAATTATTTGATTATTTGAATCTAAATGATATTATTCTTGAAATTAGCGTTACACCTAATAGACCTGATTGCATAAGTCATTTTGGAATAGCTCGCTTAATTGCAGCTTATAAAAATGCTAAATTTTTAAGACCAGAAATTACTCTAATTAGATCAAATTTAGATATAAATGATTTAATGTCTATAAAAATACAAGATAAAGAATTATGTCCGCGATATTCCGGTATTGTAATTTCAAATATTAGCTCAATTGAATCTCCTCAATGGTTAAAAAATAAAATTAAACTACTTGGGCTTCGCCCTATTAACGCTGTAGTAGATATTACAAATTATGTAATGTATGAGACTGGACAACCTCTGCACGCTTTTGATTTAAATAAATTAAGTGGAAATAAAATTATAATAAAAACCGCAGAAAATAATGAAAAATTTACTCCACTTGATGATAAAGAAAGAATTTTAGACGACAAAACTCTGATGATTTGTGATGAAGAAAAATCTATTGCTATTGCTGGGGTAATGGGTGGAGCTAACTCAGAAATTGATAAAAATACAAAAAATATATTTATAGAATCTGCTTATTTTAATCCTCAATCAATTCGACGTACTTCTAAGAAAGTTTCACTCTCTACAGATGCATCTTATAGATTTGAGCGTGGAGTAGATTTCGAAAATGTAATATATTCAGCCTTATATGCTGCGAAATTAATTAATGAAATTTGTGGAGGAGAAGTTACATTTAATTATCTCGATGAAAAATCTGATTCTCTAATCCAACGAGAAATAGAAATGAGATTTAATAAAGCAATAAATTTAATTGGAATAGATATTCCTCACGATACTATGATAAAATATTTAACTGCTTTAGAATTCGAAATAATTGAAAAAAATGATGAAAAAGTAAAAGTAAAAGTTCCACCATATAGAGTAGACATTGAAGAAGAAGTGAATTTAGTGGAAGAAATAGCAATAATGTATAATTATGATAATATTGAGCCAAGCTATACTACAAATATTAATTTTTCTAATTCATTAAACACATCAGAATTGTTAATGCCAAAGATGCGTTCTGAAGTTAGAAATTATTTGGTACAAAATGGATTTACAGAAATACTTACTCAAAACATAATTGATCCCACATCAGCGGAATTATTTGCTGAAAATAATATTACTCTCGCTAATCCACTTGGAGAAGAAATGTCTGTGATGCGTCCATCAATGATTCCATCAATGCTAAAAACTATAGAAAGGAATATTCGTTATGGAAATGCAAATCTTAGATTATTTGAAATTGGGAAGAACTTTCGTAAAGATGAGTTTACTAAGAATGATGTTTTGGAGACAAATTTCTTAGAAAACGAGGAAATTGTAATCGCACTCTCTGGTGCAATAGCACCATTTAATTGGAATGATAAAGAAAGAATAATAGATTATTTCGATATAAAAGGAATATTAGAAAATTTTATCGATAAATTTAATATCACCAGCATAAAATTTACTCAAGATGACTATTTAAAAGAAATATTCTCTGCTAATGCTCAGACAATAGTATTTAGAGGAAAAACAATTGGTAAATTTGGGGAAATTTCTAAGAAAACCATGAAATTCTTTGATATTGAAAAGCCAGTATTTTTAATTACTCTTTATATGAAACCACTTTATAGTAGTAAGCAAAAACAAATTAAATTCGAAGAAGTTACTCAATTTCCTTCAATTAAGCGAGATCTCGGATTCGTAATGCCAAAGAATACAGAATCAGAATCTGTAAAAAATGTGATTCTCAAGGTAGGTGGCAAATTCCTTACGAATGTAGAAATATTTGATATTTATGTAGGTGAGAAAATTGGTTTTGATAATAAAAATATTGCATTTGCCTTAACATATCAGTCAAAAGACAAAACCTTAACAGACCAAGAAGTAGACTCTTCAATAAAAGCAATTATTGATAAAGTTACAGTACAATTCAATGCTAAATTAAGAGAATTTTAATTCAATTTAGTATAAAAAAGAATATTTTAATTTTATCATTCAATGAAATAAATGATGTTTGGTATAAAGAAAATAAATGATGATTCTATATTTCAATTTAATGAAATTTGCTTATTAAATAGTAATTCATTAGAGCAGGATTTATTTGAAGAAGAATTTATTGATTTAATTGTAACATCACCACCTTATAATGTTGGAATTGAGTATAATTCTAATGATGATGAATTAAATTATGATGCCTATTTAGACTTTTCTAAAAAATGGATGAGTAATTGCTATAAATGGAGCAAAACGCAAGCTCGATTTTGCTTAAATATTCCATTAGATAAGAATAAAGGTGGGAATCGATCCGTTGGAGCTGATTTAACTCTGATTGCCCAAGAAATAGGTTGGAAATATAAATCTACTATTATTTGGAACGAAGGAAATATTTCACGACGAACAGCATGGGGTTCATGGAAATCTGCTTCAGCTCCTGTAGTAATAGCTCCTGTTGAATTAATCGTGGTCTTGTATAAAGATGAATGGAAAAAAACAAATGGTAGCAAAATTTCTGATATTACAGGCGAAGAATTTAAAGTTTGGACACAAGGAGTTTGGACATTTAATGGAGAAAGTAAAAAAAGGATAGGACATCCGGCTCCTTTTCCGAAAGATTTACCATATCGCTGTATTAGATTGTTTAGTTATGTGGGAGATAGTGTATTTGATCCTTTTGCAGGAAGCTCGACGACATTAATTGTAGCTAATAATTGCAATAGGAAAGCTGTTGGAGTAGAGCTAGATGAAGAGTATTTTCAATTGTCAAAAAATAGAATTATTTCTGAAATTGGAACGTTAATTTGATACAAAAATATGAAAAGCACTAAGAATAAAATTGAAGCAAAAACAATATCTCAAATTGAATTAATAGCTGAATATTTTAAACTTCATCCTAATATAGATATTTCGCATCCTGAAGTAGTGGACTGGGCAGTAAATGAATGGAATAAACGAACTGGAAAAGTATTTCGAGACCCAGATAGATCAATTAGATTACTTTACCAAAAAGGTTTTTTAATTAAAGTATCAAAAGGCGTTTATCGCTTCGATCCCAAAAATACTTTATTAAAGAAATTAGAAGATTTTACTCCAGCACAAAAAGAAAAAATATTTAAACGTGATAATTATATTTGTGCTATTTGTGGTAAAGGGAAAAAAGATGGAATAGAATTACATATAGATCATATTATTCCAAAAGAATTTGGAGGAAAAGCCACTATTGAAAATGGGCAAGTATTATGTTCTCAGCATAATTTTATTAAGAAAAATCTTAATCAAACTACCACAGGTAAAAAAATGTTTATAAATCTATATACTTTAGCAAAAAGTCAAAATAATACCGAATTAATGAATTTTTGTGCAGAATTATTAGAAGTATTTGAGAAATATGGTATTAATGGACATATTGAATGGAAGAAATAATCGATTTAAAGAATTATATTATTATTGATAATTAATAATTGCCTAAAAATATTCTTTAATAATAATATTTATTATTTCCCAATTATACCCATGCCGGAGGAGAAACTGAATTAATGAATTCCTTTGTTTTTCAATGGGTTTTAAAGATAGCATTTTCATTTTCTTATTAGAAGCTTCGCGAGCTAAATCAATAGCACTTTCTTTTGGATAAAATGATTGAAGCGAGTCGTCAATTGTATTATTATCAATACCAGCTTTTTTAAGTTCAATTCTAATTCTATTAATACCATATTTCTTATTTTGAGCTTTATTCTTAATAAAGTTTTCAGTAAATTTAATATCATCTAGCAGATTAAATTCTAATAAGAACTTAATTGCAATATTTATTTCACTAGTGATAAAGCCCTTTTCAATTAGTTTTTGCTTAATTTGAAAAATGCTTCTTGGTTTGTATGAAGCAAATCTATAGGCAGTTTTGCGAATATCAATTAATCTCTGAGCATTAATTATAGATTCTAAGGATTGGGAATCGATTTCTTTCCCTTTAACTAAGCAATTTTTAGAAATAATATCAATATTTAATAATAAAGTATCATCATTAGATAGCTTTACATAGCAAGAATCACTATACTTTTTAGCTGCGATGCTAATAATTTTTACAGAATTTAATTCTTTAAGCACTTTTATAAAAAATATAAGTTAAGCAATAGAATTATTTCTTCCCTAATTCCATTCCTGATATTTTTGTTTTTAAGAAAATTATATTTAACACTACGATTACTAAGGTAACTACAAACGCAATTAAGTAAATTATTCCACGAATTTCATTTCCTACAGGGAAATTAAATTCATTCATTATTACATTAAATTGCGATTTTAATATAACTGCTACAATAAGGGAAATAATAGCAATTATCAAATTTATTATAATGAAAACACCAGAATAATATTTTATAATATCATTTACTCCATATCCTAAATACAACAAAGTCCTGATAGAATCGCTTTTCTTAGTTATTAATAATTGGAAAGCTAGGGTGAATATCATAAAAGATAATACAATGATAGTAAATGAAAGTCCGCTTAGAATGGACATCATAATATTTAAAAGAATATTTAATTTACTATTTTTTAATTTTTCTTTGTTAGTCTCAAAATTGTTTTTCTCAAGAAACCCCGGAATAGATTTGTCAGAAGGGTCTTTTGCTTCAATCAAAACTCTAGACGCTGCTGGTGGCACAGTATTAAGTTCTTTGTTAGTATACTCCAAGAAACTATAAGGAGCTAATATAGTATTAATTCTATCAGTAAAACCAACAATTTGTCCCGTAGTAACGGTTGATTTACCATTACCATTTAAAGTAAGAGTAAATTTAAGCATACTTATCATATTCCCAGATATTTGAGGCATTCCTTTGCTAAGTGCATAACCAAAATTATATAAACTTAGATAATCTCGAGGTACAGCTATCGGTACTAAAGTATCTCCGGGTTGCCAGTGCCATACATCTTTTGGAATATCTAAATAATCGTCAGGGAGAGACTCAAAAAACATATCAGTATAAATTGCAGGTACATTAAATCCTGGATTAGAATATGCCTTTACCTCGAATCCATTTGAAATAAAAGGGGAAATACTTTTTACAAATTTTTGATTTTTAAGCTCTTGGAGCTCTTTTTCAGTAAATGTCGATGAACTTAATTTCATTGTATTTAACCCTGATATTTTTTTATTTATTATTAAATAATCAGGTTTTATTAAATCATCATTTTCATTAAGAATTTTTTTAATATCAATAAAAAATTGAACAGATGTAAGAAGAAGTGCCATTCCTACAATTGAGCCAAGTACTGCGAAAATAAATTGAGCAATACCACCTTCTTTAAACAAAATTCTATAAAACATATTATTATTCTTCATTTTGCATTGCTCCTTTATAATCTAATTTTATTATCGTATGATCCATTATATTTAGAGCCGAGTGTGGTTAAAATAAAGCCGGAACCTCTTTCATCGCACTCTTCAGAAATAATATCAAGACATATTTTTGCATTTTCTTCATCTAAATGAGAAAAGGGTTCATCTAATAAAAGAAAATCAAAAGGTTGACATAATGATCGAATTATTGCTAATCGCTGTCTCTGCCCAAAAGATAAAATTTCTGATTTCCTATCCATTAGTAAACTGATACCTAATCTATCTGCTAAAGATAAGATTTTATCCTTTTGATAATATTGAGTCAATTTATTTTTAATTTCTATATTTTCATATCCGGTCAATTCAGGGAATAATTTTAACCCTTGAAAGACTATTGATAAACGATTTCTTCTGCAATCTTTAAGCTCAGTAGACGAAAATTCGAGAATATTTTTATTATCAATAGTAGCAGATCCATCATAATCTCTTCTGATGCCATAAATTATGGATAAAAAAGTAGTTTTCCCTGTACCTGATGGGGCAATAATTAAATATTTTTCTTTAGAATTAAAATCAATATTTTTATCCCAAATTTCAGAATTAACATAATTTAATTCTTTTATAGGATATGGTAATACTTTATTAAAATGGATAAGCATATTATAATATCGTTGATTGTAATTTATAGGATAGCAAATTACGAATTTAATTATTAATAGAATGCAATTTCTATTTTATTTTAAATAAGAAATAATTATATGTATGTGTAAAAATAATATTAAATAATTTCAAATAAAAATAGATTTTATACGAATAATAATTATTAAAATGTTTGAAATTTAAAATAATAAATTATGTCAAAAGCAAGCGAAACAAAAATTGATAATAATGAATCTTCAATTAGTGAAGAAAAATCAAAAGCCATAAAAATGGCAATGGACCAAATTGAAAAGCAACATGGTAAGGGTTCGATAATGCGACTTAGCGATAAACAAGTTGTGAATATTGAAGCAATTTCTACCGGGTGTATGAGTCTCGATGCCGCAGTCGGTATAGGAGGAGTACCGCGTGGCAGGATTCTTGAGATTTTCGGTCCTGAATCTTCCGGAAAGACAACAATTTGTCTTCACGTAATTGCCGAAGCTCAAAAAAATAATGGTATTGCTGCATTTATCGATACTGAGCATGCTTTGGATGTAAATTATGCACAGAGGCTTGGAGTTGATTTAAATAGATTATTATTATCTCAACCAGAATTTGGCGAGCAAGCTCTTGAAATTGTAGAAACTTTAGTGCGAAGTAATGCAATTGATGTTATCATTATTGACTCTGTGGCGGCTCTTACTCCAAGAGTAGAAATCGAGGGAGATATGGGCGACGCTCAAATGGGTTCTCAAGCAAGACTTATGAGCCAAGCAATGCGAAAGCTAAATGCTGCAATTGGTAAGTCAAATACTTGTGTTATTTTTACTAATCAATTAAGAAGTAAAATTGGTGTAGTGTATGGTAATCCCGAGACAACTACTGGGGGAAATGCACTTAAATTTTATGCATCTGTAAGAATAGACATTCGCAGAAAAGAAGTTATAAAAGAAGGACAAGAAATTGTAGGTAATAGAGTACGTGTAAAAATCGTGAAAAATAAAGTAGCTCCTCCGTTTAAAGAAGTGGAATTTGATATTTTATATAACGAAGGAATTTCTAAAATTGGGGATATGCTTGATGTAGCTACAGAATACGGTATCGTACAAAAAAGCGGATCTTGGTATTCATTTGAAAACGAGAGAACTCAAGGAAGAGACGGTTTGAAGAAAATTATGATTGAGAATCCTGAAATTTATAAAGCAATAGAAAAGAAAGTGCGAGCTGCTCTAACAGGAACAGTAATTGAAGAAGAAAAATTAGAAAATAAATAATTTATAACATTTTAAACAAATTAATTAAATCTTATATTTATTAAATATTTTTGGAGGCAAATATGTGGACTTTAGTTATTATCCTAGTAATATTATGGTTAGTCGGTTGGATAGCAATACCTTCAATAGGTAGCTTAATCCATATTTTAATCGTAGTTGCTTTAATACTATTAATTGTAAATTTAATTCGAGGAAGGAAATAGTTCTATTTTTTAAATAGTTTTTAATATAAAATGACCGATAATATAATTATTATTGGTCTTTTTTTTAATGGTTGCAACATTTGGCATTGTATTTGGTAACAATTAATATGTTATGTTAATAATAAAGTAAAACGATTACTTAAAATTTTTTATATAAAGAAGATTTCCCCCCTTTTTTATATAGTTTTATGCTCTAAGTACTGCACTTAGAGCATTTTTTTATTAATTCACTTTATAAAAAAGATTATATAATATTTTCTACCTCTTCGATACCGGCACCTTCACGAATAATTGTAAAATCATCATCATTAGTTAAATCTACTATTGTGGATTCTCCTACAAAGTTGTATTCATCGGCAATAGCAATAATATCCACTTGTTTTCCAAATTCTTTGATAATTGCTTCGGGGTCAGAGAAATGGTCTAATAAATTTGGATTTTTTGCACTACTTGAAATTAAAGGAGATTTTAATGATTTTAGCAATGTGTTGCAAAGAATATTATTCGGTACTCGGATACCGGTAGTTTTTTTCTTCGGGTCTTGTACTAATTTTGGTACTAATTTCGAGGCAGGAAGAAGGAATGTATATGGACCAGGGATAAGTGCTTTCAGAGTTTTATAGGCTCGATTTGACACATTTGCATATTCAGAGATATTTGATAACGAATCGCAAAGGAAAGTAAGTGATTTATTTTCTGTTATTTTCCTTAGTGATCTAATTCGCTGAGCAGCATCTTTGTGAGTTAATTCACATCCAAGAGCGAAACCAGTATCTGTCGGATATAGAATTACAGCACCATCTCTTAATGCTTCTACAATTTTATAAATTTTGCGTAAATCTGGATTTACTAAATGCATTGTGTAAGTAACTGCTGACATAAATCTTTAATTAATATTTTGATTGTCTAATTTTATATTTACAAAATTAACTAATTAATAATTAAATTATATATTAGGCTAAAAAAATTTTGTAATTTTGTATCTTATTATTTTTTAATAAAAGTTAAATATAGGAAGGTTTTATTTTTCATAAAATATTAGTATTTATAAACATTGAACCTTTAATTCCTCTTTAACAAAGTTTTTACTTATTGGGATAATATGAGGTTTTCCTGTGACAGGATTTTTCATTATATAGGCATCTATATTGTAGGCATCCCTAATATTTTTTTCTGTTAATACTTCCTCTACGGCACCATGAGATAAAACCTTACCATCCTTTAGAAGTATTAATGAATCACTATATTGTGCTGCTAAGTTTAAATCGTGTAGAACAGCTATTATAGTGACATTTCTATTTAAATATTTTATAGTATCTAAAATTTCAATTTGATGTTGTATATCAAGATTAGAAATAGGCTCATCTAAAAGCATTATTTCGCTTTCTTGGGACAATGCTCTTGCTATAATTACCCGTTGACGTTCTCCACCGCTTAATTCATTTATGCTTTTATCTTTTAAATCCCAGGTATTAGTCATTTCCATAGCTTCTTTTACTATCTTTTTTGACTGGAGCAATTCAAAGGCGTGGAAAGAACCTCTTATATAGTTTGTTTCTACTTTTACGCCATGTGTTTCAAGGATCTTGGCGTAATCAAATGCTTCATCGCGAAGACAATCGTATTCTTGTGGTTCAATATATGCTTGCGGTAGAAAGTCGAAACGTTTTGATACCGAAGGAGAGGCATAAGAAAGCATTCCAAAATGGCCCTTTTTCAAATATATCTTCCACATTTGCTTATTA
>CALLXS010000067.1 GCA_937875295.1 uncultured bacterium
GGCATAGGATTCAATCAATGCCAAAAGTTGGAAGATTTATTGGTGAATCTAAAAAACCAACAGCATTAAGTGAAAAAGATATTAATTTTGTAGTAATTTTGTTGTCATCAACGACTAATATAAAAGGTTTTTTCATTTTAATAATATATTTTTAGTTTAAGTATTTTATTTTTTTCAAGTAGTTATTTTAAAGTTGACTTAAAATGTTTGATTTTATTTTATTAAATATTGATTTTATACTTTATCTCTATCATAATGCTTCATATCATCGGGCAAAATAATTGAAATTTCGACTAACCCAGCTATTTCACCATTATTATAATATGGAGTCTGATGTATAATTTTTTTCTTTTGTTTCTTAGTAATTGTATAGGTATTACTTATATTTTCATTTAACAATTTTTTAATAATTGCTTTTGAATTTTTATTATGGCAAGAATCTAATTTATTCCCAATTAAATTTTTTCCACCTGAATTACTAAAAGTTTCTATTGATTTATCATTCATATAAATGATATCCCCATTCAAATCAGAAATTGTAATCGCAAAATTTATTTCTTTATACCAATCAATCATAATAATAAACTTTATTTTGTACAAATTAATTTAAAAAATTCTTAAGAAAGTAAAATTATGAATTTTTTTATAAATTTCATAATAACTTTAATTAAGAAAATTTCTAAATACATTAACAATACAAATATTATCGTTATTTTTGCAAATAAATTTAATTTATTAAGAAAATAAAAACTTAAATGAAGAAAATTCTATTAATTTATTTATATATTCTCTTTTCTTCTTCAATTTGTAATGCGAAAGATGATTCATTGAATTATTCTTTAATGCCATATTTTGAATATATGATAATTCATCATGAACCACAATTTGATAAAATTCCTGAAATTCAATATTGTTGTCAATCTCGATCGATCATTAATGATGGTAAAGGTTGGGGTTTAGGTCTAAAATATGAATTATCATTGCCTTTTAATTCATTTATTGGTTTAAAAATTGGATATAACAATTTTACTGCAAACATGGCATCACCAGAGAGTCTACTTATGAGACAAGATGACCAAGTAAGTAATATATATATTAGACATTATACAAATTCTACTTTTGATGTTGTTTTCATTAATCCATATTTGAAATTAAAATTAATAGATAATATTTCAATATTTTTTGGTGGGTTTGCAGCACCCTTTTTAACTAAAAAATATGAAATTTATGAAAAAATTGAATCTCCATTAGATTACGTCTATGACGATACAAAAAGCAATATCAGAAATCAGCAATCAAAAGATTTTGTAACTGAGAAGGGACTATGGAGTGGATTTAATTTTGGCGTTGGATATGACTTATACTTATTTAAAAATATTTTCTATGTATCACCTGAAATTAGCTATAATTTAGGAATGAATAATATTATTAAGAACCTAGACTGGGAAGTAAATTCTTTAAATATTGCTATTAATCTTGGATTAAATTTCCATAAACCTAAAGATGTAAAGGAAATTAGAACTGTAGTAACTAAAATAGATACTGTATATTACAACCAAGATTTTTATAAACAAGAGTTTAAAATCGGCAAAATGAAAATTGATTCTACAAAATATATTAGAGATGATGTTACTGAAATTGTTATTGTACATAGTAGAATTGATACTATTTTCAGAGGGAAAAAATACGAATTAAATTTAAATATGGATAATCAGGATTTATATGTCGAAATAAGAAAAGCTAATCAAGAATTTCAAAATTTAGATGTCGTGTTTTTTAAGAATGAACGTGATGAATTATTAACAAATTATAAAATGTTAAAAAACAAAAATGAGTTTAAATTTGATTCAATAGACCCAGATCCAATTAAAATTCATTATAATATATTAAATATAATTGGTTATAGATTAAATAATTCAGCAAATTCGAAAATTACATTGGTCGGCGAAAGTGATAGTTTAAATCCAAAAAAATTAATTGAAAAAAGATTCAATAAAATTAAGGAGTATTTGTCGAATATTTGGGGAGTTGATTCAAATAGAATATTTACTAGTATAGAAACTTCATTAAATCAAAATTCTAAAAACAAATATGATTTAAGATTTATAGAAGAAAATAACAAAATTAAAATTATACCGAATACAAATGAAATATTTGAACCTATTAAGAAAATTAATTTTGATGAAATAAAAACATTTTATCCTAATGAAATAAAAATTGATGTCAGTGCAGCAGGTAATATTGAAATTTTAAAATATAATCTTTTGCTTTACCAAAATCTAAATTCTATTTATCAAATTAATGATTCAATAAAACAAAATACATTTAATATTTATTTGAATGATAGTATAATGAATTCAATTAATTTGTCTAAACCTATTGACGTTACTTATATAGCTGAATCTTCTGAAAATAAAAAACTTATCACAAGCGATAGTATTTCAATAAATAGAAAAATGCTTAATGAAAAAGTTTCACGTTTAGCCTTGATTTTCTTTGAGTTTGATAGTGATAAAATTATAAATACTTCACTTGCTCAAATTAATGAACTAACTAAATATATTACAAATAAATCTATAATTTCAATTAAAGGTTATACAGATAATATTGGTACTCCAGAATATAATAAGCAATTGTCTATAAATCGTGCACAGAATACTGCTCAACTAATACTACAATATCAACCTAAAGCTAATATAAAGTCAATTGAAGGATTTGGTAGCGAAGTGCATACAAATGGTATTAAATCTTTTGATTCACCTGTAGAAAGGTTCCTCTCAAGAACAGTTGTAATTGAAGTATTTGATGAATTATATTGATATTAAAAAGAATAATTATCTCCTATATGAACGAGAAATAATATTTTTTGGATTTAAATCAATATGATTTTCAGACATAAAATTTATTAATTTCTGAAAATCATCTAAATTTGCTTTCATAAATGTTGTAAATTCTTCAATATTTCCCTGACTATACATTAAAAATATGTATGGCTTTAATAATTTATTTTTTGCTAATAAATTATGATACTCGTAAATTGGATTTTTAAGACTATTATAATAAATCGATTTGCTCCAAGTTGAATTAAATTCATTAAAAAGATTATATATAAAATCTAAATTAAATTGTTTATTCTTTAATTTTACTTTATTTAAAGAATGTTGCATTAAAATTTGTGAAGCTATTTCAAAATCATAATTTGAAGTATCAACTTCATTAGGCAAATAAATAAAATCTTTATTTGTAAGAGTAATTTTAGAAAAATCATCAGAAATTGCAGATTTTAAAATATTATAAATTTCTTTTGAAGCTAATTGCGTTAAACTATCTTTTAAAGAAATATTAATAAATATTTCTCCATATAAAAGTGGAAATAGATTAATATTTAACTTTGGATAATATGTAATAAGTGGAAAATAATTCTCGCTATATTTGGGGTCATAGAAAATCCCTCTTTCAAAATAATCTGCTGCATCTATAAGTTCTTCTTTGTCCATTAATCTATAACCTTTTTCCATAAGGATGCGAGCTGAATTTGGAAAATAAAACAATGCAGAATCTAGCACAAAATCAGCTTGTTTTAAATAATTAATTTGCACATTACAATTAATTAGCAATTGATAAACATTTTCATCTTTTACTCCATTAAGAAATAAAGAATCTAATATTTTTTTGGCTGATTGTACATCACCATTTTCAATAAAGATAATGCTTTTTTCATATTGAAATCTATAATCGCTTGGATAGACTCTTATCAAAGAATCAATCGCCTGCATAGTCCTTTGCCCTTTATAGTAATCGATTATTACATCATTTGGTGTTGATTTAGCAAAAGCTAATATTGGACTTATTATTAATAATAAAAGATAAATTTTTTTTAAATAAGACATTTTTTACTTAATTTTATATTCTTTTAAAAAGGTTAAATTATTTTCTATCTATAAAACGTATTTATCAACAAAAAGATAAAATTTTCTTAAAAATAAATTAAAATCTTCTATACATTTAATAAAAGAAATTCAAAAATATGAAAAAATTAATAAAAAATATTAGTTCATTAATTACTTTAAAAGAAGGAAATCCCGAATATAGAATTGGAAAGGAACTCCAAAATATTTCTGAAATTAAAAATGGGGCAATTTACTTTGACGAAAAAATAATATGGACTGGTACAAGTGCAGAAGCAGAGTTAAAATTAAGCAAAAATGAATTTACACCTGCAGAAATCCTCGATTATACCGGTAGAACTATTATGCCAGGCTTTGTTGATTCTCATTCTCATATTGTGTTTGGTGGAGATAGAGCAATTGATTTCGGAAAAAAATTACAAGGATATTCATATAAACAAATAGCAGAAGAAGGTGGAGGAATACTAAATACAGTAAATGGCACTAGAAATGCTACTTTAGATGAATTAGTAACTAAAGGTGAAAAATTAGCTCTTGAAGCACTTGCTCATGGAACAACGACGATAGAAATTAAATCTGGATACGGGCTTTCCACAGAATCAGAAATAAAACAATTAAAAGCAATTCAAATTTTAAAAGAAAAATTACCTTTAAAAGTAATTTCTACTTTTATGGGAGCTCACGATTTTCCACCAGAATTTAGCAATAATAGAGAAGCTTACATTGATTTATTATGCAATGAGATGCTTCCTATGGTTGCTGAATTAAATTTAGCTGAATTTTGTGATGCTTTTGTAGATGAGGGGTATTATACTATAGATCAAGGAAGAAGAATTTTTACAAGAGCAAAAGAATTAGGATTTAAAATTAGAGTTCATGCTGACGAAATGGCATGTGTAAATGCTGCTGAATTAGCAGCAGAGGTCGGTGCTTATTCTGCAGACCATCTTTTATTTGTGTCAGACGAAGGAATTAATGCAATGAAAAATGCAGGAACCGTAGCGACCATGATGCCAGGTACAGCATATTTCATTAGAATGCCTTATGCTCCAGCACGAAAAATAATTGAAAATGGAGCAATTACTGCTCTTGCTTCTGATTGTAATCCTGGTTCATGCTATACTCAAAATATGCAATTAGTAATGTCTTTAGCAACTATTAATATGAAAATGACAGCTGAAGAAGCTATAACAGCCTCTACTATTAATGGTGCGAAAGCTCTTGGAATTAGCGATTCTAAAGGATCTTTAGCTGTTGGGAAAGATTCTGATTTTATTTCAATTGATTCGCCATCATATATTGAAATGCTTTATCACTTTGGTGTAAATCACGTTAAAGAAGTTTGGATTGCAGGTAAAAAAATAATATAAAGGAGTAAAAACAATGATTCATCATATTGTAATGTGGAAAATTTCAGATAAAACAGATATGAATTTATATCAAGCAAATAAAGAAATTTTAAAAGACGGTTTTAATAATTTATACAAGTTAATTACTGAAATACATAAAATCTCATTTCATGAAAATGTAAAGTTAGACGATGAACTTAATTATGATTTGTCGTTATTAGTTGAATTTAAAGATATAAATAATTTAAATATATATATTTCTCATCCAGAACATCAGAAATTAGTAAAAATTATTAAATCATTGAATCTCCATAGAGCTTGTATTGATATTGAAGTTTAATTATTATTTATAATTAATAAAAAAGAAATCTGCTTTTAATGCAGATTTCTTTTTGTTTATAATAAAATTTAATTGAATTAACTTGTTATTCTAATTTTGTATTTCATTTTTTTTGTTTCATCTTTTTTAACTGGTATTTTAAATTTCATATAGTTTGCTTTTATATCAAAAGGTTCAATGTCAGATTTCAGTAATTCCACGCTTGCATATAAATTCTTTTGAAAAATTAACTCAATATCTGTAGTTTTTCTGTTCCTTATTTCAAGCTCATATTCAATTTCTATAACTCTATCGCTAATTCTATTTTCTTTAATAGAATATTCCTTAATAACAATATCAAATGCTTTACCAATAGTTAAATTAATTTGTTCATCTTTAGGAGTGTGTTTGATAGAAGATTCACCTATCAATTCTTTATCAGTACCATCGGTTTTAAATACTCTTACAACGCCCATAGGGAGTGGGATGCCCATATTGTTTTCTTTTGAATTAATAAATTCTATCGCTACATCAGGGTTTTGTTCACTATTATTGTTATATAAATGTGATTCATATTTAAATATCTTCTTACAATTAATGTCATATTTATCAAACATTGATACTTGCTTTTTCTCATTATTTGCTAAAGTAGTTGGATTCGCAACAGTATACATATGATATTCAAAAAATGATTTTTCAGTTGTCATATCTTGATCCATCGCCATCTCTAAAGATGCTTTTCTATATTGAGCTCCATAAACAACATTTGGTACAGATTGGCGATTAATATCCCCAGCAATTAATTTAAGTTTAGCATCATTATATGTTTTGCCTGATGAATTATCAAGCGATATCCAAGAGCTTAAATCAAGTTTCGTATCTGACTCATTCACTAATGCTACATATTCAGCATTCCAAGTAAGACCATCGGTTTGGTATATCAAATCTAAATTTTGTTTTCCTTCAGCTGAAGAATTTATTTTCCATACTAAAGTAGGTTGTAAAACAAAGCCATCTGGTAATTTACCTACAGAAATTTGATAATCATCTAATTTTGAAATAATAATTAATCCACCATCAGATTTTTGAATTACAATATTATTATATGCAGCAGAAAGCAACTTACCTGTAATTGTATTTTTACCAATAAGAGTGATTTCTTGCCCAATATACTTATTCATAATTTTTTGAGAATTTACCAAGTCATATTTAAAATTTTGCTCAATAATTTGAGCATTTTTTAAAGATATTTTCACTGTAGCAGGGTTTAATTTTTCTGCTACATCGGTAATAGAATAATCTTGTATTCCTTTTTTTAATTCAATTTGTCGTATTTCATTAACTACTCCGCTCCCGCTATTATAAATTGTAACAGCAGTATTTGTTTCGTTTGACATTAATACATTTGTTAAGAGACCCATAGTAATAATACCAATTTTTATCTTGTTCATATTTAAATTATTTATTATTTAAAACTTTTTACATTTAGAATAACGGATAACAATAATTTTTGTTAGAAAATCAATCAAAATATATGAAAAAAGATAAAATATTAAGTAAACATTGTATTATATATAATTATCATAATGTTATATATAATATTAAAAATAATTAAATAAATGTTTTAACTTTTTATATCTTATGTAATTATAAATTATTTTTAATGATTTTTAATCCATCTTTAGTAGTTTTTATACAATGATATTTTTTTTCATCATATTGCATTAAACCAAGATGATAAGTAATATTTAAAATATGCTCAATTTCTGAATTGCTAAATTCATGAAATATTCCAAACATTTCATCTTTATAATATTCAAATAATCTAATTGTTTTTGATTTTTCTCCCTTCAAGAAATCAATTATCACACTTTTTGCAAATTTATTATTATATTTATCTATTACTTTTATTAATGATGAAATATTCGCATAATTGATAATTTTGTGTTCCCCAAGACAAGAACTGCATTTCTTACAAGTAGATTTAATATCATTTTCTCCAAAATATTTTAAGATAAAATTCCTTTTGCATTCATCGGTAAAAATATATTCTTGCACTTTATTTAATTTATCAATTGCAATTTTTCTTCTTAAATCTAATTCCTTACCTAATACTTCAATTTCATTAATCTCAATGAAATTATTTGTAATCTTATATTTTAAAATATTTTGAGATCCTTGATATGTTAATATTTCTTTAAAGACTAAAGCAATTAATTCTCCATATACATCTTCAGCTTTATAATAATATTTTTTTGAAAAAGCACCTATATCAAATTCACAAGATTTTTCAAAAATACTTTGTCCGACATATCTAACTAAATTTTGTATTATTTCATATTGAAATTCAGTTAGTATTTTATTCTTATTAAGTGACAAGTTTTCTATTGAATAATATAATGAAATTTGGCTATTTCCCAAAGAATAATTTAGCTCGATTAATCCTATTTGCTCAAATTGTTTTAGAACTGAAAGTACTGTCATAACAGGAATATTTAATTCTTTAGCAATAATACTCTCATCAAATGTGTAAATTCCATTTTTTTCTGCATTTATGCTTAAATAATTATAAATTAATTTTAATGTATTGAGTTTAGGATAAGTGTTATCGATGAAATATTCTTGTAATTTTTTATCTAAAGGATGATATAATAAATAACAATCAGCTACTTTGTCATCTCTTCCAGCTCTTCCAGCTTCCTGATAGTATGCTTCGAGCGATTGAGTTATATCAGTGTGAATTACATTTCTTACATTTGGCTTATCAACACCCATTCCAAAAGCATTAGTTGCAATTATTGTAGAATTGGGAGTATTGAAAAATTCTTCCTGAGCTTGCTTTCTGTATTCATCGTCCATTCCAGCATGATAATGTATACATTTCAAACCTAATTTAGTCAAATCTTTATAAACCTGTTCTACTTTTTTTCTTGAACCACAGTATATAATATTTGAACCTTTAGACTTAGATATTATTTTATAAATTCTTTTTGATTTTTCAGAGTTCAGTATAAATTCAATATGATATTTGATGTTCGGTCTAATAAAACCACGAATAAACATATTAGTATCTTGCATGTTAAGTTGCTCAATAATATCATTTTGTACTTCAGGAGTAGCAGTTGCTGTCAATGCTATTATTGCTAAAGTTTTATTTAATTGATTTATAAAACTCCTAATATTGAGATATGCTGGGCGAAAATCATGTCCCCATTCAGAAATACAATGAGCTTCATCTACAGCTATAAATGAAATTTCAATTTGCGAAATAACTTCAATAAACCTTGAGCTTGATAACCTTTCTGGTGAGACATATATTATTTTGTATTTATTCTGAGAAATATCATTATAAATGTTATTCATTAATTCTTCATTAATAGTACTATTAATAGTAACAGCTGGAAGATTAAGTTCTCTTAATGTATCTACTTGATCTTTCATTAATGAAATAAGAGGTGAAATTACAATGGCTACTCCTTTAA
The DNA here is from genome assembly GCA_937875295.1 of uncultured bacterium. GTDB lineage: Bacteria > Bacteroidota > Ignavibacteria > Kapaibacteriales > UBA2268 > CALLXS01. Next base: position 9,059 of record CALLXS010000067.1, read on the forward strand.
GTAGCAAGGCAGGTAATTGAAAGCAAAGAGATTTTCCTCCACCTGTAGGCATTACTACTAAAGTATTTTTTTTATTATATATTGATTCAATAACTTCTAATTGACCATCTCTAAAATTTTCTAGATGAAAATATTTATTTAAATATTTTATAAATCTATCGTTTTTCATTTACTTTATCAATGTTTGTTCTCAAAAATAAATAATATCCTCTTAATTTATTAATTAGAGGATATTAATTTAATAAATTTTTGATTAATAAGTTATTTAATCAAAAGAAGATTTACTTTCTGAATCATTATAATATTCATCTGAATTATAATTATTAGAATATTTTCTGCTTCGGATATATAAAATTATTGCTCCTACTATTAAAAGTATAAAAATTAATTTTGTAGTATTAAAAGTAGGGGGGTAGACCTCCACAGTACCATCTTCATTAGTAACATATTCTGGACTTGAATACCAAAAAGCACCATACCATGGTAGCCAGTGCATATAGCTCATAACAGTACCAGCCATATAACCTCGCATTAAACCAGAAGAATATCCACCATAATCATTTACTCTATAATTGCGAGTAAAGCCATTTGCATCTTTATTCGTTACATTTTCTGTTTTTCTCGGAGTGCCATATTTTTGGCGGGCGGCTTGTGGTGACAATTTAGATGTACGATTACCTATAGATTTATTTTGAGTACGAGAGCCTCCAAA
>CALLXS010000068.1 GCA_937875295.1 uncultured bacterium
GACGAATACTAAATTATTATTTTTAATTTTCAAAAGTACAACAACAATAGCAAAAAACAATGTGCAGGACTTACAAATAACAAGGTAACAATGGAAGACAATAGAATATTTAATTATAGCACGTTTAAAGTGGAAGTTATTCGATGTATTATTTAAATATTATTATATATTAACTACAACAAATAAATACAACATTTAATACTAAAAGATATTTATACACTAATTAGGAGATTAAAATAAGTGAAAGCAAGTAAAAATATAATGCTAATGGGAACACCATTTGCGTATATTGTACCAATAGTAGATGAAGCACAAGGTACATTAGGTACAGCAATTAAATATGCTAATTTGGAATCATCTTCATACAAATTACCAAAGCCGGAGGACGCAGCTTCTACAGCTGAAAACATTGATATTAACAGAGCTGATAATGCTATAATTAGGTTCCCAAAACAATCACCAACTATTTCAGGTGTTGATGGATTATTGGTTAATAGTGCTACAACGGGCACATCAACTAAGATGGGAGAAATTACTTTGACTATGAACGAAGTAGATGAAGACGCTACCAGTTGGACAGAGGGCATTAATCATATCAAAAACAATGTAATTGGTAAATTATGCTTAGTAGTGATTGCAACAGGATTTAGCTATGACGATTGGAATTCTGCTACTAAAAATGTAGATGGATGGGCTTATATGTTAGGTCGAGTTACTAATGATTTAGAAAGTCAAATGGCTGCAGTATTGAAGCCTATTAATTATTATTTAGGAGAAGCCGTAGATGCTACAATAACAGCACCAGCGGTTAGTGCTCCCGTAGCAACTAATATATTAGCAGGTAATTTATCGATAGTACCAACAGCCGCAGCAAGAGTATAGGAAGTTTCTAATATATATTAATATAAAATATTATTATTGCTTAAAAAATTATGTATTACTATCAAGAGATTACCTATATAGAACATAAATCAGGACGGCAGACAATTAGGTTTGCCGTTACTGATACAATTACAGAACTATTTACTAATGATATTGCTAATAAAGTAAATATCTATAATTTAAGTACTATAAAGCAAGATTTAAATTTAGGAGAAGGTAAATTTGCAGTTGATGAAATTTCTTTTACTATTAACCAAAGTGAATGTAATGATACTCTTAGCAGTAACGCCTTAGCCTTTACTTTACAGTGTCAAAATAATATTCGTTATTGTGCAGTTAATCTTTTAAGCACTGGAGAAGAACCAAATACAGATAATTGTTTAATAATAGCCAAATTAGAACCTAATATTGACGCAACTGATATAGCTTGGAATTGTGTAGATTATTCTTCAGATATAAATGCAGTTCGTTCTTATAGTTTCAAATCTTTATCATTAGATATTTCGTTATTAGACGAGTGTTTATTTAACGATGAGATTAAAAAGGGAGTTAATACTGTAATTCCAAATGTTTATGATAGAATAACAAATATAGATATTAATTCCATTACTAAATTTAAGACAACGTCCTATTTTAGGAAGCCTTTATATATCCAACATAAATATCAATCATTAATAACAGGTTACTATCCTTATAAAGTTGCTGATTTAGCACCATTAGGTAAAGTAATTAATTTATATCTTAAAAAAGCAGAGTTAATAATTCAAGAGTTGCATAATGTAAGTATGAAATTCAGAATAGCTAAGAGCAATATAGGATTATTTGCGTCACCTGCTTTATATGATATTCAAGATGCTAAAATAGGTAATAGGACAAGTGAAATTAATCAAACGTATGTTGATACTAATGTAGCATATAATTTATATTTAGGATTAAACGATACAGAATTAGATACATCTCAAACCGAGCTTGAACCTTATATATCATCAAAAATGGTTAAAGCAGATTATGGATTTGCTGAATGGTTGGATCCTTATTTAACAATAACTAATCCAACTCCTAATGCTGATGCTTTAGAGGTATTTAAGCAGGAGAAAGATAGAATTAAGTCAGCAGAGCAACCGCATACATTTCAATCATTTAAGTCAGTAAGTGATTTATTGTTTAAAATAGCCAATGAATTTAATTGCTATATTAAAACCAGTACATCAATTATAAATAACGAATTAGTTACTGATATTAAATTTGTGTCTAAAGTTACTTTTAATAATACTAATGTTGTAACTATAGCTAATGCAATTGACGCAGGTACTAATACTACTTATAACAATTCAGATGAAATTATTTATTATTATTCAGTTGTCAATGCAAGTGCTACAGAAACGTTACAATTATTGCCGTCTATGTTCTGCTATGGTTATCCATATCGGAGCCAAAAAGATATGCCAAATTCAGAGAATGAAACTATTAGGAATATAGAGGAATACAAGTTAAAGGAAATAGGCTTAACAGATGCAAAATTAACTAAGAGTCTATTTACAACTACATTAGTTGAAGTTTATACGCACACATTTATTACAGATGATACAGTAATACAGATTAAGAACGGAGAATATCAAAACGGTTATTTTGCTGGAAATTCAAGACCAATAAATACATTTTTAGATATTAATGATATTCCAGAAGTAATGCAAAATGATATTAGGCAAGGTTATTCTAATACGCCACCAATATTTACTCAATTAACTACTAATCTTTATTTACATTCTCCTTTTATTGAACAACAGCAATTAGATATAATCAATGGATCTCAAAATACTAAGAACCATAAACCTACAAGATTAATGCGTCCAATAGCTCGTTATTACATAAAGATTAACAATAGTACTATTTCAGATGAATTAGGAGAAGGCACAACATTAACTGAAATATTAAATGCTACGAGCGGTTACGAAAGAGATTATTACAAATCTGAATATTCAATAACGGTTCCTTATTGGAATGGATTTGTTAAAAATAATGATACAAATAATATTAGCTGGAAAAATGTAGAGCTTGGTAGCATTATTAAATTAAATAATATAGATTATGTTGTAGTTAGTAAAGAAATATCATTAGATAAACCGCTTACTAATATTAAATTACAATCTATTAGTAGATTTTCTTATAATATGTACGAAGGTTAATAGGTGTGATATGTCAATAATTACATTTCCAATTAAATATGATAGTAGTAGTAATATTACTAACAATAGCAACTATAATGATCCTGGAATAAATAATATTGTCCCAACCACAAATGATTATTATATTAGGATAGCATTGAACGAAAATGTAAAGCAAGGTGATTTAATTATGGTTAGCAATAATAATGAATGTTTTAAAGGGACTGCATCAAGATATAACTATGGTAGGGCATTAGGAATAGTTACTAATATTAAAGACGGTTTTGCATATTACCAAATGGAAGGAGTTATGTCTAATCTTAATTACAATTTCCAAATCGGGGACTCAATATATTGTAGAACTCAAACTAATACTAATAATCTTAATATATCAACAGCATTTTTAAGCCAAAAAACTGCAACGGAGGATTTAATATTGAAATTAGGTTATGCAATTTCTGCTAATAGCTTTATTTATCACATAGAAGAAATAATATTAATATGAAACGAATAGCATTATTACATTCTGATACCAAATTAGTTAATATAGTATTTGATTTAGCAAATGTAAATCAGAAAATATATAATCCAACATTTTTATCAAGACCAAATTTAACAGTAAAAAGAGATAGTGGAAGATCATTAAATGGACAAGGTTATTCTCATATATTACATAAATATCGTACATTAAGCGTTACTCTTTCAGCAGACGTATTAAACGAGGCAGAAATAACGTTTATTGAGACTTTTTTAAGCAAACCATACAAATATATAGCTATACAAGAAAACAACGTATGGAGTGGCTATATCGAAGTTTTAGTAACAGAAGAAAGCACACCTATTACTTATATAGATGAATTAATTGAATTACCAGAAATAACATTAAATTTTGAATATATTAATATAGAATAATATTATAATGATTATTAAATACAATGAAATAGCAAATAAAATCCATTTAATGCCAATTAATAGCGTTTGGATATATAAGAAATATTCTGCTTTAGAACAGGAAGACGTTAGTATATATTTCAATAATCCTGAAGCTGATAGTAATTACAAGATATTAGCTAAAAATAAAACTGATATGTATGGAGGCAATAGATTATTAGGCTATATGATTGATATAACTGCATATTTCCCATATAATGATTTTACTGCTGATTATGTTAAGTTATTAGACACTTTACCAAATATTGCTAATGAACCAAATATATCGTTTTGGCAATTTGTATTATTTATTGGTAATAATGTACCTTATTCGCAGGATCTGCATTATGTAAATTCTACTAATAGTAATTATATTAAATTAACAAACCCATCAATTAGCGTTGAAATAGAGAGCGTTGAACTAAGACCAAGGATAAGCCTTAAAATAAACCAATTCATTAATAAATTAGAAGGACACATATTAAGATGAATAACGAAGATACTCACAAATTAGAAACTTTTAGTAATAATGATATTACTTATATTTATGATAGCTCCCGTATTAATATTGAACAAGCAGAATTAGCAAGGGAGGTTGTAGAATTTAAAGAGAATACTCTTAAAAATCCAGCAAAGGATTTTAATCAAATAATGCGTAGCAAATCAAGTGATTGGCTTATTTTATCAGCATCGTTTTTATTATTAAAGAAAAATGCAGATGGTACATATTCTGAATTTAATAGAGACCTTGCAATAAGCGAAGCTGAACCATTTGTAAAGAAATTACCAGTAAAAGATTTAAACAGGCTTAAGGAGTGTGTATTAAATTTTTTTCAAGATACAGAACTTTATTCGACGATATTGGAATTAAGTTCAAGCAAAAGCAAAACGAACGTAAGCGAAACGGTATTATTGAAATTGCTGGAACAAACGATAACGAAGAACGCCAGCGAGCATATATCGAACGCAAATATTTAATTGAGAATGTATATAGAGATAATGAATTATTTAATAGATTAATCAATGCAAGATTTAATATTTGGTACATACCATTAATAACGGACAATGATTGTACTAAATTTGAAATTGCTCGTAGGATAAATTTAATAGATGCAATAAGTAAAATTAATAATGTTATTGATAGCATACCAGCCCGCTAATGTGAAATAGTGGGCTTTTTCATAAAAAGTAAATATATATATAATAAATAAATTCAAGGAGAATATATAAATATGGCAAAACGTTTCGAAATGATATTGGATTTAATTACTAATTTCAAAAGTGATAAATCCCAAATAGATAAAGTTGCTAAGGATATAGAAAGTAAATTAAAAGGGATAAATCCGGACATTAATTTAAATAGTGACAAGTTAAAAAAGCAAATTACAAGTTTATATTCTGATTTAAGTAAATTAGAAAATGGTGCTGATAGCCTAACGAAGGCTATGAAGGATATTGATATTAAATTAGACTCTAAGGACGCAAAGCAAGCTTTAAAAGATATAGAAGCGTCAATGAAAAGTTTAGACAATATAGATTTAAACCCATTGTCCGATGCCCTTGCTAAGGTTAAACCGGAGGATTTAGAGAAATTACAACAAGGTTTGAAAACTGTATTATCAGAGGCTTCAGCATCGGCAAAATATAGCATTCAGCTAGACCCTAAAGCATTGAAAGAAATAGAGAATTTAAAAGCTAAAATAAGAACAGTTGAGGTATTTAATGCATCCTTGTTGAAATAATATAAATACAAGCCAATAATAGCATCAATAAATAACAAAATAATCAAAGTCCCAATAG
>CALLXS010000069.1 GCA_937875295.1 uncultured bacterium
CTTCTGGATATTCTTCAGGAGATGTCCTTAAGGTTATATCAGAAGTATCGCAAGAAGTATTACCTGCTGGATATGGATATGAATATTCCGGTTTAACTCGATCAGAAAATCAATCGAGCAATACTACTGGTCTTATTTTTATTCTGTGTATTTTATTCGTTTATTTGATATTAAGCGCCCAATATGAAAGTTACTTGTTACCTTTATCAGTTATTCTTTCTGTACCATTTGGATTAGCAGGTTCATTTATCTTTTCGAATATTTTCGGACACGATAACAATATTTATATGCAAATATCGCTAATTATGCTAATTGGACTTTTATCAAAAAATGCAATTCTAATTGTAGAATTTGCATTAGAACGCAGAAGAATGGGTATGGCATTAAAATGGAGTGCTATTTTGGGAGCTTCAGCTCGTTTGCGTCCAATATTGATGACATCATTAGCAATGATTATTGGTTTACTTCCATTGATGTTTGCTAGCGGGGTAGGTGCTAATGGAAATTCCACTCTGGGTGCAAGTGCCATAGGTGGAATGCTTATTGGTATGATTTTGCAGGTGCTTATTGTTCCGTCATTGTTTGTAATATTTGAGAAACTACAAGAAAAATTCAAACCGATAGTTTTCCATGACATTATTACTTCCGGCAAGCCTTCCGGTGAAGTTTTACAGTATGCTCATCCTAAAAATGAAGATAAATAATATGTATAAATATATAAAAATAGTTTTTTTTAGTTCAATTCTTTTACTTGGAAGTTGTAGTATATTTAATGAATATGAACGACCAGCAGTGAAAACTGAAGGATATAGAATAAATGATTCTACAGCAACAGAACAGAATAGTACAGATACGAATAATTTTGGAAATTTACCTTGGCGATCTTTATTTACAGACAATGTGTTGCAAAGTCTGATAGATGAAGCCTTGAAAAATAATATTGATTTACAAACTGCTGCCCTAAGCGTCCAACAAGCAGAGGCTCAATTATCATCGGCTCAATTATCGTTTTTGCCTTCTTTTATGTTCGCTCCATCAGGTACTCTTTCTTCTTGGGATGGTGGTAAAGTGAGAGCTACATATTCTCTTCCTATTCAAGCGAGTTGGAATGTAGATTTATTCGGCTCGCTTATAAATGGCAAGCGCGCTGCTCAAGTGGTATTATTACAAAGTAAAGATTATCAAATTGCAGTTCAGACTAACTTAATAGCAAATATTGCAAATGCTTATTACACACTCTTAATGCTTGATAAGCAGTTGGCACTTACAAGAGAAACTGCTGATTTGACTAAGCATACTTGGGATATGATGACAGCTCAAAAAGATTATGGAAATGGTACAGAAGCATCGGTTCTATCTGCTAAAGCTAATTATTATGCTGTATTGGCAAGTATTCCGGAATTGCAACGGCAGATAACCGTAACGGAAAATGTATTATCACTTCTTCTTGGGAAATCTGCTACTTCGATTGAACGAAATACATTAGATGAACAAAATTTGCCTACAGAATTTGCTCTCGGAGTACCTGTCCAGCTATTAGCAAACAGACCCGACGTACACGCAGCAGAAATGAATTTAGCTTATTGCTTTTACCAGACAAATGTCGCTCGAGCAGCATTTTATCCAGTCTTAAATATTACAGCCTCGGCTGCTTGGACTAATAATTCAGGTGCTGGAATAGTAGATCCAGCAAAAATTTTAGCTACTGCTGTCGGAAGTCTATTGCAACCAATATTTCAAAATGGGAAACTTGTCTCTGCTCTAAAAGTTGCAAAAGCTGAACAAGAAAAAGCTGCTTTAAATTGGCAATTTACAGTTCTTAATGCCGGAGCAGAAGTAAGTAATGCACTAGCTTTGTATAAAGCTTCTGTTGAAAAAAGTCAGCATGAAGCTATTCGAATAGAAAGTCTGAAGAGTAACGTTTCTATTGCGCAAGATCTATTTAATATGCAACCATCTTCTACATATTTAGAAGTAGTAACTGCTCAACAATTGCTCTTAAGTGCCCAATTAAATAAAATCAGCGATGACTTTAATAAAATGCAAGCTGTAGTTAATTTATATTATGCACTAGGTGGCGGTCGTTATTAATTAAAAAAATAGAATATTAACAATTTTACACAGATAATATTATGATTAGTCCTCAAGCATTAATTGACCCAGGAGCAAAAATTGGGAAAAACGTAAAAATATACCCTTTTGCATACATCGAAGATAATGTAGAAATAGATGATGAATGCGTAATTTACCCATTTGTAAGCATTATGAAAGGTACACGCTTAGGAAAAAGAAATATAGTGTATCAAAATGCTGTAATAGGTGCTATACCGCAAGATTTTTTCTGGAAAGAAGAACCAACTGAAGTTTTTATCGGTAACCAAAATATTATCCGCGAAAATGTAATAATTAGTCGTGCTACTGATAAAAATAATCCCTCTCGCATAGGTAATAAAAATACTTTTATGGAAAGCACTCATATATCGCATAATGTAACTGTAGGCGATCATTGTATTTTTGGTTATGGTGTGAAAATAGCAAGCGAATGCCAGATAAGCAATAATGTGATTTTTAGTAGCAATGTAATAGCTAAACCGCAATGCAGAATTGGCGAAATGGCTTTTATATTGAGTGGTTGCCGTTTTGGCGCAGATATTCCTCCATATATTACTGCAAAGAATAATCCAATTGAATATGGCGGAATTAATGCCCGACATTTATCGCACGAAAATATTAGCGATAAAATACAGCGTCATATAGCTAATGCTTATCGCCTTGTGTTTAATAGTAAATCCAGCCTCTACGACTCAATATTGCAAATTGAAGATCAAGTGCAAGATAGCCCTGAAATACAAAATATATTGGAATTTCTAAAATCTTCTAAAGGGATAATCACTAAATCGAATGAACAAATGTGATATATTTTAAATAATACGTTTTAAATATATTCTAAAGCATATTATAGAAAAAAAGCAAAGAAAAGTAAAATTTTCGAGTTCAGATATAAATGTATTATTTTGAAAATTTAATAATATTTTTGAAATATGTTTTATTTTATTACTTCTTTTATTTGAAATTTCCATTTATTTAAAGGATTATCTTATGAAAAGCAACCCAATATTTCAAAAAAAATACTTAATTGTATTTGTTTTATTGTTTCATTTTGTAAGTGGAATCGCTCAAGAAGTTAATCTCGACACTGCAAATGTATTACCGCCACGATATAATATTAATAAAAAAATTATAGAAATGGGATGGGGTACTCTTGATCCAATACAAGTGCGAGATAATATGGATATGCTTTCGCTTCGCCCTGTTGATGGAATTGTATTTAAAGGAAAATGGCCCTATTATGTAGGGCATGCAACTGCTTCTATATTTACTCCAAAAGTAATCGAAGAAAGCTTTTTAGAACTAGATACATTAGCCTCTATTAAATGGAGCAAAAATCTAACGGATAATTTCTTAGGATTTTTAGTCTGTCGCGATTATGCTGACTGGTTTGATGATGCTCAGTGGAATAATGTAGTAGCAAATGCTAAGCTAATTTCAAAAATGGTAGTTGCATCAAAAGCAAAAGGAATTTTCCTTGATACTGAAGATTATGGAGATTCTATTTGGATATATGATAATATTCTTTACCCAAATTATTCACTTGTGCAAGTGCAAGAAAAGGTTCGGCAACGTGGTAAAGAATTTATGCAAGCTCTACAAACTTATTCTCCAGATATAAAAGTATTTTGTACCGGTGCTTGGGTATTTACAAGCTGGGATGCAAATGGCAATATTGATAATATTGCTAACACTGTTTCTTGCTTGCTAAAATCATTCTGCGATGGAATGATTGAAGGAGCAACGCAGAATGCTAAACTAATTGATGGAAATGAAATTGCCTATTATTGGCCTAATACAATAAACTGGTTTTATTCACCCGGTGCATACAAAGAAATTTCAGATAATAGCTTTATCGCACCAGAAATAAAAAATAAAACTTTGACTAATATGCAAGTAAGTCATGGATTTTATTTAAATACTTGCTATCCAATATCTGAAGACAAAAACAAAAAACGTCTCGAACATCATATTTATCAAGAATTGTTATGGTCTGATGAATATATGTGGTTTTATACTGAAGAAGGAACAGAATTTTGGCTAAATCCATTCCCACCTATAATTGATAGCATTCTTCTATCAGCAAAAAATAAAATTGCTTTAGGTCAAGAGCTTGGGTTTACAATTAAAAATGATACACTTTCTAATTTTTCTAATGATTTGAAAATTATTTCTCCTACTCAAAACCAAGTCTTTAATGTGGGCGACACGATTGAAATTTTCACTGATAAGGTTGATACTCTTAATGATATTTATTATTATCTGAGTTATGAGCGTACTACAGAGAGCTATAGTCCTACTGAAAGCTACAAAGTAAAAGCTCTCCGCCCAGGGACTTACCTTGTGTTTGCTTTGTCAAATGGATATAGTAAAATGTCTAATCCAGTTACATTTTATGTGAAAGAAAGTTCTACTCAAGTAAAGAATATTGAGCAAGAGATTGAAGTAATAATATATCCAAATCCAAGCAATATAGAGACTACTCTGCAGACATCAAAGCATTTAAAGAATGCTAAGATAACGGTGAGCAATATATTTGGTCAAATAGTTGAAGAAACTAAAAATCTATATGGGCAGAATTTTACTATTCTCGGAAATAAATTGCCAGCAGGACAATATTTCATTAGAATTTTAGAGAATAATAAGCTAATCGCAACAAAGACTATTATAATTAACTGATAGGACTAAAATGCAAATTATAATATAAACTATGCAAATTAAAATTTCAATGATAGATTATATTATATATTCTTAATTCGTATCTACTAATACTATGGATATATTAGATAAAACAAAAAAACAATTAGAAAGAAATAATTTTGAAGTTTTTATTTCTCAATCATTAGAAGAAGCATACAAAATATTTATAGAAGTGATCTTGCCACAATTAAATGCAAAAAGTGTATCTTTTGGTGATTCTATTACTATGCATCAGACAGGAGTAATTGAATATTTAAAAAATTGCGAGAAATATGAGTTTATTGACACATTCAATTCTGAAAACAGCTGGCGAGAGCAAATAATTCAAAGAAAAAAAGCCTTAACTGCTGACCTATTTTTAACAGGGACTAATGCAATAACTGAATCTGGGTATTTAATTAATCTTGATATGATTGGGAATAGAGTAGCTGCAATTACTTTTGGTCCAAGAAATGTAGTTCTATTCGTTGGAAAAAATAAAATTGTACAAGATTTAGACTCCGCTTTTAAGAGAGTGAAAGAAATATCTGCAATTGTGAATTCAAAAAGACATAAGAGTTTAAAATTACCATGCCAGATTAAAGGAGTTTGTTCTGATTGTCATAGCCCACAAAGAATTTGCAATACTTGGACAATTACAGAAAAATCATATCCCAAAAATAGAATTAAAATAATATTAATTAATGAAGAACTCGGTTTTTAATTATTTTTTAAAAATACTTGGTTAAGTTTGCAATAAAAAAATTAGAATATTAATAATAAAAATACGTGTATAAAGCTAAAAATGAAATATCAAAATATACGCGAAGAAGAGCTTAAAAACAAAGTAGCACAAGATTACTTTTGGTTATATGACTGTTCTAAAATAATCGGAAACGTGGACTTTTGCGTAAGTATGCACAAAAGCCCAAATCAACTTTTTGAACAAGATTCTCTACTTTGGGCAGAAGCAAAAAAAGGTTCGTCTGATATTTATAATTCTATCGTTCAGCTAATCTTGACCATAGGAAAAGCAAGGACTTTTGATAAGTATTTGCCTCCGGCAATGTTAGGTGCATTTGATGGAGAAAAAATTGCTTTTATCCCTTACAATGATATTCATGAAGTTTTTTATATTAATGACTTCAATTGGAATGTAACACCTTCGAATCACAACACAAAAGAGTTCAAACTCATTCACGAAAAAGTAAAAAAAGTAATAGACAACAATGCTTTGCTTTTTGAATTTATTAAAGATGACAAAGAACTATCAAAATTTATAAAAAATAATTTCATTGTTGGTAAATTCGGCTTGACTAAAACTAAAATTGACAAAAATAATTTTATGGTCATTTATAATAAATGGTTGCAATCTGTAAAGCCGTCTATCGCAGTAAATTGGGATATTGCAAAGAAAACAGGAATTATCGACGGAGACTTTTATCTTGCCGATTTGCTCTCTCAAGAAAATAACACTCTGAAAGAAAAACTCTTTGTATTCATTTGGTGCCTGCTCGTTTGTAATCAGAGCTTCGAAAAGTCTGATATTTCCCACTACAGAAGAGGATTCTTTGTTGAACGCGGTATATGTGCAGACCGCAAAACTTTTCTTGGATAATTCCAAAATGTCGCGAGTCAGGTATGACTTGTCTAGGGAGTCTACACTATATCCCCGTTCTAAGGAAATTCCATCAATATCCAAAAAGGAATAATCAAAGAAAAAAGTTTTC
>CALLXS010000070.1 GCA_937875295.1 uncultured bacterium
TTACGAAATATGCACACACATATTATATAATTATTAAAAACAAATAAGGAAAGGTCATTAAAATGACAAACAAAACAAAAAACACAACAACAAGCACAGTTGTAAAAAGCAACACTAACAATAATGAAGTTACAGTAGCTTACTTCAGACTTCAGAAAATTAGTAATCCTAAATACACTATCATGGAAATCAGTCATGAAGAATGGGAAAGTCAAATAATAGCTGATGTATGTAATAATGATTATTGGGAATACATTGATAGAGAGATAGTTGAAACTAATATAGAAGCTATATCAGAAGCAATTGAAGATTTTAATGAAAAAGAATACAGGGAATGCACAAAATTAGACGGTTTGTATTTTGATAGTGAATTTTACTGCAACCCAGCAGAAGTAAATTATATTAATGTAACCGATATAGTAGAAAGTGGTTTTTATAACAATATTAGCGACTTAAAAAGAGACAATAAATATAACGCAGATATTATGAAAGCTGTTGAAAAGTATGAAGATGAAACGAAATATTAATAAATAACTATAGTAGGCGGTTTAATGACCGCCTGCTAATACTAATTAAATAATAAATAATAAAAAAAATAATAAAGGACAAAAATAATGTTAGTAGAAGAATTAATTGGAATATTAAAAGATTTACCAAAAGATGCAGAATTAAAAATTGGGTTTAGCCCTTCATATCCTAAATCATCAAATATATTTGGTATTTGGGAGCCGGTTGGAGAAAATGCAAATAATCCAGAAAACGCAAATACACTTTATTTATTAGCCGGCGAGGCAAGCCATTATTTACCAAGAGATGCGTGGGACGAGGCTTATACGATGTAAAGATTAATAAATATAATTGTTATTAGTAAATATATTAAGGGACTATTTAAGTCCCTTTTTTTATTTATAAATTATTCATATAAAAATCATATTTAACAGCTTTTTGTTTTGATTTAGAAATAGAATTTTTGCCTCCAACTATATTTAATAATGTTATCATATCTTTTAATTCATTAATCCTATTTTCATCTATATTAGTTGATCCCATATTATTTAACCATTCTTTTTGCTTTAATCTCAATTTTTTAATCCTATCATTACTAATATAAGTATTCAGATACCAAGTTGGGAGCGTTTCAGTAACGTCGTATTCTCTAACAATATCATTAATATCATAATTATTTAATATATAATCATATTTATCAGTAGCATTAAGTGCTTTAAATTTACTATCAAAGCTGATAGTATTAAACAATGTGTTGTATTTATCTGTATATCTTAAAGCTAAGCAGGCTGAGAAATGTGAGTAAGGACTGTCCATATATAAAGAATGTTGTACTTTGATATTAACGCCTTCAAATATTCTATTATTCTTTTTATAATCAGAATAATCATTAATCTTAATAGGAGAGTAGCCCATAGGAGTTACAGGGCTGGGATTAAATGGTGTGTTTTGCAAAGTAATCGTTAAAGGCTTTTTTAATCGACCGTCTAATTTCGTACATAAATCTATGAAGCTATAATAATCACTTTCATCTTCTCCTTCTAAGCCAACAATATTATATAATTTTATTCCTAAGCCACTACATTCAGTTTTAGCAGAAACTTCAATAAAAAAATCGATTAAAGAATTGTCGCTAATTCTCCTATTCATAGAATAACGTAACCTTTGGCTGTATCCATCAATAGCGGTTATTATATGTGGCTTTAACGGATTGTATAAATCAGCTTTGCACCATTCAATTTCATCACTTGCACCATCAAATTCATTATAAATAAATCTGCCGTTACTAATATTTTTGCGAGTAAAAGTATAATGACAATAGAAACATTTATTTGGGCAACCTAACCTGCTTTCTTTATAGGTTTCTAAATGATTGAAATTAATCTTAACATCTTCAGAATATGGTAAATTAACTTGATTAATATATACATTCTCAATTTTGTTTAGTCTTAGGAAACTTTGATGTTCATAATCGCCTCTTTTTTCCAGCATATCGACAATTTCATTTTCAGCACGACCAAAAAAAGCATAATCAATATATTCTTTAAGCATATTAATATTTTGGCAACCAAAGCCACCGGCATACACTTTGAATTTTCTGTTTTGCCAATTTTTATTTTTTCGTGTTGCATTTACAAAAGCAAAAACATCGAAATGGGAGGTTAATGATACTAAGACAATATCGTAATAATGTGCGTTTTCTGGGAGGCATACATCAGCAATAATATTGCTTTTTAGTAATACATCTCTAAGAACAGCGGATCCGAAATTTTTCGTACTCCAAAAATCATTTGTGTCTTTATAATCAATTTTGTATCTACTTTGCTTAAAAGGTTCAAAGTAGAGAAATGCTATTTTCTTTTTGTTTTTCAAATTCATCTCTAAATACTTCAATTAAATCTAATTTGCGTTCTAACGACTTAGTTATCCAGCTATCAATGGTATTGCCACCGTTTGGCTTTTCTGCAATAATATCTATATAATGGACATGCTTATTTTTCTGAGTTAATCTATGTAATCGGTCTTCTGACTGGTCCCTATTAATTCTTTTAAAGGAATTACTCATATATATACAATAACATGCCACGTCTAGATCATTTAATCCAAAGCCACCAGTATCAGGATTTGAAATAAAATATTGTGCGTTTCCATTTACAAAATTATCTTTATTTAATGCACGGTCTTTCAAAGAAATTTCGCCATAATACGGTGCAATCTTATCAGCACCATAAGTATCGGTTAGCACGGTAGTAATATCTCTAAGCTCTTGTATATACTTGCCCCAGATAACAACTTTTTCATCTTTGAGCATATTTAAGATGCTTAACAATTCAATAATTTTTGGATTGTCTTTCGGCTGGAATATGCGAGTTAATTTATCACTTTCATCACCTGACATTTTAGGGTTATAATATCCACATGTAATTTGTTGCAAAACAATGAATAATTTAAATAGATCAAAATCCTTATCTTTATTAAAATGAACATCATTTAATATTAATTTGCGTGCATTATCGCTTATTTCTGTTTGTTTTGCGGTCATTTTTACAATTCTTTTTTCGTAAGTTTTCTCAGGCATATCATTCCAAATTTCTTCTTTCTTTTTCATATATATGTATGGTTCAATTTTAGACATTAAAGCATCATAATTCTTACTCCCACATGCCCTTCCAAATTCGTCAAATATCACATATTTTTTTTCAAAAGTAGCATATCTTTTTTCAGAGATTATATCATCACTTAGGAAATTTAATTGAAAATACAAATCTTTAACACTTTCAGACATTGGAGTTCCTGTCATAATTTGCCTATATTTTGTTTTACAGCCAATAATGTTGACAAGTCCAGTTCTATTCGCATTTTTAGTCTTGAAAAAATGCGATTCATCTAATATTATAAAAGTACGATCATCAGCAATTTTATCAGCAGATAAGAAAATGCGATTATCCTTCCCACCGTGCGATAAACTTTGTGAGCCACAAATATAATAATACAATATGCCAGGAATAGGTTCTGGAATTAAGTGAGGATATGTTTTATCATCAAACATATAAATATAATATGGAACACTACTATGCTTTATTATTTGCTCAGCATAATTTGATTTAGTAGTAACTGGGCAGAAGATCAGAACTTTATCAATATCACCATTTTGAAAACGAGCGGATGCCAAGTCTATGCTAATTTTAGATTTGCCGGTTCCCATAGGTAAGAAATTAGCACTTACCATTATTTGACTAAACTTATTGTAAGCTTCTAATTGATAATTAGTTGGATTGGTTTTAAATATCGGTTTAACATAATCGCATTTTAAGTATTGTGGTACAGTAGATTTTTCAACCTCTATATTTACAGCTTCTTCAGGTATTCCTAACGATTTCCAAAAATAATAAGGAACTTCAATCTCTGGTAGCATTTCGTTTGTTGACATTGACTTAATTTTAATTTGCGATGGAGGTAAAGTAAAAACTCTATTGTCTATTAAAGTTATTGTTACTGTCTTATTAGAATTGGTCACTATTTTGTTTGCTAATAATCTACGCCACTTCATCAAATAATCCTTTTTCTTGTTCATTAATATTCATATCGTTAATCAGCTTATTAAGACTTACTTTCACATGTTTCGTAGTATCGCTAATATCAGAATAGTGAGGCTTCATCAGGGTTATCGACTGGGCGGTTACCGAATGTATTCTATAATCAATATTGTGATATTTAATAATCATTCCTTTCTGAAGATGGTATATATATGTCCAGTTTATCTTTGGCATTTGTTTTAAAAATATCTCATCTACTTTAACTTTCCCATTGTAATTATTAAGTAAATTATTTGCTTTTATAGTGTCTTTAATAATCACATCTATACCCATATTAGCACGCATTATAGCAGTCATAGCAGAGATCTCTGTACATTGAATTTTGCTATTAGGATCAAGGTAAACACATAAATGGTGAATATTCCCTTCTATGACGTAATCTTTCCACTTCCCATTTTCATAATGTAATGGTCTAATTTTCTTAAGCCCAGTCCATAATCGTATACTTTTAATTACTTTTCCATTAAAGTCTAATAGTGGGACTTCATCTAATTTCTCCCATGCCTTAGCAGAATTATTACCATATTGAGTTAATCTATTCCTAACTATTTCTCTTATTTTGCTATCAACGATAAAATCTACATCCTTTTCAGTGATCGAAGGTAATGGATATTTAACTACAGCTTCGCAAGTTTCCACTCTTTTACCATTTTTATCAATTAGATATTTTTTATTTAATCCATATATAGTTTCCTTATCTAACTGTATTCGAGGATTTGCGTGTCCGTTTTTATCTTTAGAATACAACCTCTTCCCAATCTTATATTTAGGAATAATGTTATTAATATTCGTTATTACATTATCTCTGTAATCTTCAAAAGGCATATCAAATTTTCGTAGTGATATAAATTTATTTCTGGCTTCAACATATTTCTCATTTAAATCATTTAGTTGATTTATTATTTCAAGACTTGTATAGCTTGCTATAACGGCATTTAATGCTAATAGTCTAATATCGTCGCTTGCTTCATCACTCACATCATCATTTGTTAGTTCCCAAGAATTTTTGAGATGCTCAGTAATTTTTTGATGAGTAAATCTAACTTTAATTCCAGTTCTTTCTATAGCACTTTGCAGTTCTTTAGCGAGTCTGTGCTTAATTTCAGTTAAAGATTTAATATAAGTAGATTCAACACTTTTATTGTCAGCTAAGAATCTATTCTTCTTCTTATAGCCTATTTTTGCATTCTCTATTAAATTCAAATAATCTTTATATAAATCCTCACTCATATTCTGCATATATTCATTAGCAGTATAATTGTCTTTATCTAAATTTACAGATCTTCTACAAATTGTTTTGTTATTTAATGAATCATCTAACAATCTTGATAATGGAATTATATGTTCGATCTCAATTGGATTTATAGTTTTTTTATCAAATAATTCTGTTACTACGATTCTGGTATTAGGTTCATAAGGGCTATAGCCACCCATTTCATCCCATAATTTATACTTGATTAAATCCTTGTTAGTAAGGTTAGATATGCCATAATTATCATATAAATCTTTTTTAATATTTTCATTTTCTGCATTTCTTATTCTTTTATTTTTGATAGCTTTTTTTCGTGCTTCATTGCTTTTTAGTAATAGGTTATCAAATTCAATGATACATTCATCAATATCGTATTTGCTGATAATGTCATTAATGATATTAATTGTTCTATTAGCGGATTTTTCAAGTACAATATTTAAAAAATAATTTTTCTTAAAGAGAGGAATTATATTAGTATTTGTAGATATAGTTTCTTTAACTTTCAATTTCGCTAATTTAATTGAATCTGATAAATTTTTCTTATTCCTCAAATGTACTAATAATGCTTTGATAGCTTTTTCGGACAAGTTACAATAACCATCTTTACTGAAGTTTATTTCACAAAGCTTTGATGCTTGTTCTTTCGTGAAGTTGTATTTATTAATTAATACTTTCAGTTTATTAGCCTCTGGCACGGAATACAATAAATGCCATAATGAATACAATTCCTCATTGTTTGGGTTGTAGTCCGGTACTACCTCTTTGATAGCACTATATGTTATATTCCCACTTAATCCTTTATCATAGTTCAATGCCACTTTATCAGCTTTTGCGTTATAACCGAAGAATTTTAGTATTTGAATAGCAGTCATTTTCTTTTTTACCATAAGCAAGGAATACAACCCTTGTAATTTTTCTTCATCAATAGGGATACTTCTCCCATATGCATCATATACTACAATATTTTCAATTTCAGTAAGTATTTTAAATTCTTGAAAAATTGGGTTAGTGCGATGAGCGACCTTATAACCAGTATATTTACAATTACTTACACGGTGTTTTTGGGATTTCAGAGGTCTTTGATAGAAAATGATATTGTATATATCATTAGCAATATTAATATTTAGGTTACTATTTAATTCAATTTGTTTATTCATAATAGCCCAATATTCAGACTCATAGTCTTCTCTTTTGAACAATATATTTTTCAAATGGAGTCCTAAATTAAATCTGTCAAGAAGATATTGTCCGATAGTTTGTCCACTTTGATGTAATTGATTAGTAATTGCTTCAAGATTAGCTAAGTACTCGCTACTTTCATTAAACTTATCGCCAGTTGGTTTATAACCCCTTTTCTTGGCAAAGTGTATAAGAACGCTTGCAAGTTCCGTTTTTGATAATACATTTGTAACAGCTTTTGCCCGTAGTGCCCATAATTGCTTATCTATAATAATATCTTCGTCATTATTGAAGTAATTGTTTAATTTTAAGTATTGGTAGAGTTCTTTACGCCTTTGCTTATAGGGTCCCATACACACCCTTGTTTGTCTTTTAAGAGTTCTATTAGGATTAGTACTTATGCTTTGCCCACGACAAAATTCGTTTTTTTCATCAGGAGAAATATTAACGTTAGCAACTCCAGTCTCGACAATCATTTTTTCATTGGTTATTGCATATCCAATGTTATTATAGCTAATATATAATCCAAGTTTCATATCAAATCACACCTTAAT
>CALLXS010000071.1 GCA_937875295.1 uncultured bacterium
AATTGGTTTTACAGCAGGTAGATTTGTTTTAGATTTAATATTATTTAAAGCAAAAAAAAATGATTTTCTGACCTTTATGTGTTCACGCAGGCATTGTGATAGAGTAGTTTTCTTAGGGTCGAATAATTTATGAAGATCAAAATTTTCTAATTCATTTTTTAATTTATCAATAAGAGAATCCACTTCAAAATTACTATATTTACCATAATTTTCACTTCCACCAGTTCTAAAATACATTTCTAAAAATGCCTGCGGATCTCCTGAAGTTGCAGTATTTACACTGTATAAGCAGATATCAAAGTTTCCACTTTTTATTACATTACTAATTGATTCATAAGATTGCAGTTTAGTACCTATGCCAATTTCTTTAAGCTGTGCCTGCATTTCTTCTCCAATTATAGGAAGTTCTGATCGTGTCGTATAAAGTGCTAAATTTAGCATTAATTTTTTACCATTTTTCTCTAATATGCCATCTCCATCTGTGTCTTTATATCCTGCATCACTTAAAATTTTAGCTGCTGCTGTTTTATCGTATTTATATCCTGTAAGTCCTTTGTTTCCAAAAGGAAGCGATCCTGGGAAAGGTCCAATTGCAGCTACAGCAGTACCCTTTAAAAGTTTTTTTGCATAAGATTCTCTATCCACTCCAAGTGAGATAGCCTTACGAACTGCGGAATCTTTTAAAAACTCATTGTTAAAATTTTCATAACCCATTATTATTCTGAGACTGGTAATTTTATCTATATTATACTTGGATTTATCTGAAAACAGTGAAATATTACTGCTTGAAATACTTTGTGCTGCGTCAATTTCACCTGACTGCAGTGCCATTGCACGGGTATTAGCATCTTTAATATATTTAAAAGTTGCCTGGTCTACCTTGGCTTTATCTCCCCAATAATCTTTGTTCTTTTCTACCACTACTTTTGAATTTGCTTCATAGGCTTTAACTTTAAAAGGTCCTGTACACACAGGAGCTTTAGTAAACGTATCCTTTGCAGCATTGGTATTCACTATTATAGCAACTGGATCTGCAATATTTCCTAAAAATGCTTCATGGGGAGTTTTCGTCTTTATGGTAACATCCTGTCCATCTGCTGTTATAGAATTTATAAGCAATATCTCACCTGTCCTTGGATTTAATTTTAAAGATATCATTATCAGCAACAATACTGTTGATGTCTATAATGATAAAGTTATAAGATCAAGTCAAGGTGCTCATTTTAAAGTTAATATCATTAGAAGAGATTTAATGTCCGTAATTAAAGAACTAAAAACAAAAAACTATATGGTTATTGGTACATTAGATTCTAAGACTGATTTACAAGATATCAAAAGTAAAAATAAATATGCAGTGATATTAGGTAATGAAGCAAATGGGATATCCCCAGAAATATTGGACCAAACAGATGTAAATGTTAGAATAGGAATGAATGAGAAATTAGAGTCACTTAATGTATCGGTAGCAGGATCAATTATAATGTATTATTTGAATGAATTAAAGTAAGGAGAGGGAAAGGTTGTATATTGATAATGATTGGCAAGAAATTCTAAATAAAGAATTTTCTAAAGAATACTTTATAGAATTAATGGCGTTTTTAAAATATGCATATGATAATAGAACTATTTATCCAGATAAAGCGGATATATTTACCGCATTCAATCTATCATCATATCAAGACACAAAGGTTGTAATTCTTGGTCAAGATCCATATCATCAATATCATCAAGCCCATGGACTTGCGTTTTCAGTTCCAGAGGGAGAGAAGATTCCTCCTTCATTAAATAACATATATAAAGAGATAACCGATGACTTAGGGATAGCCATGAGCAAAAATGGAAACCTAACAAAATGGGCTCAGCAAGGAATTCTATTACTAAATACTATTTTAACAGTAGAAGAAGGTAAGCCTAATTCCCATAAAGAAATTGGCTGGGAAAGATTTACAGATGAAGTAATAAAAAAACTATCAGAAAAAGATGATAAAGTCATTTTTATTCTTTGGGGCAATGGAGCTAAACTAAAAAGTAAGTATATATCAAATAATCATTACAAGTTAATGGCAGCTCACCCAAGCCCTTTATCATCATATCGTGGATTCTTTGGTTGTAAACATTTTTCCAAAACTAATGAAATTTTAAGATCCTTAAATAAAAAGGAAATTGATTGGAAAATATAACTCTGTTCATATGAACAGAGTTTTTATTAAATAATCCTATCGATTTAATAATGTTTAAAATAGGTATAGTATAAATAGATAGTAGTTTAATATGATGGATTTGTTTATATGGTTCTATTATTCAAAAATATCGCTTATATTTTAGTATAGAAGCTAAAATATATTGCCCTTAAGAATAAATCATATTTCTTTTTGACATATGCTAAATAATATGGTATAATTTAAGTATCAAAAGTGATTTTGGAGGAGTGAGATTTATTCTCACTCCTTTGTATGTAATAGTTAGGAGAAATAAATGTCGAAAATTGTTGAAAAAGCAAAAGTTATTGCTACTGAATGCGCTGATAAATTAAATCTTGAAATCGTTGATGTTGAATGGGTTAAAGAGAATCATAATAATATTTTAAGAATTATCGCTGATACAGCCGATGGACTTACTATTGATCAGAGCGTTAGTTTGAATGAAGCAATTAGTAGTCGCTTAGATGAAGAAGATTTCATTGAAGATGATTATATGTTAGAGGTTTCTTCCCCGGGAATAGAAAGACCTTTAAAGAATGATCAAGACATTATTAATGCCATTGATAAATACATTTTTATTAAAACATATAGTCCCGTTGATGGCGTTAAAGAATTTACAGGATATTTAAAATCCTATGTTGATGGTATTATTACTATCTCTGTAAATAATAAAGGTAGACTAAAAGAACATAAAATTGAAAAAAATATAATTATTCCACTTCTTGCAAACATGAAAAATGATGAAATGCCGTTTGTTGGGTGTCTCTTTATCGGACTTATGATTTGCGAAAAAGAACCTTATGTAATTGAGTTTAATGTACGATTTGGTGATCCTGAGACCCAAGCTGTATTAAGGTTGATTAATGGTGATTTTGCAGAATTACTTTTTTCTGCTTCTAAAGGAAAAATTAATAAAAAATCAATTTCAATCGAAAATGGAAAATATTCCTGCTGTGTGATTTTAGCATCAAATGGCTACCCTGAGAAATTTGAAAAAGGATTTGAAATTGATGGTATTAATGATTCTGAAAACAATGGAGCAATTGTTTATCATTCAGGTACAAGCTTAATTAATGACAAATTCATTACAAATGGTGGTAGAGTATTAGCTGTTACATCTAAAGAAAATAGTTTAGAAACAGCAATTTCAAAGGTATATGAATATTGTGACTTAATTACTTTTAAAAATAAATATTATAGAAAAGATATTGGTAAAAAAGGACTAAAATATATATAATTATGATTCAAGCAGTAAAAGGAACTAAAGATATATTGCCTATAAATGTCAAAACTTGGCAATTTTTAGAAGAAAAATTTCGATTAATTACTCATAGATTTAGTTATAATGAAATGCGCACCCCAATTTTTGAAAAAACTGAAGTTTTTTCAAGAACTGTAGGTGATGAAACCGATATTGTTAATAAAGAAATGTATACTTTTATTGACAAAGGTGGAGAATCTATTACTTTGCGTCCAGAGCAAACAGCAGCTATTGCTAGAGCAATTATTCAAAACAATTTGCTACAAGATAATAATTTATTAAAAGTATGGTATTTTGGTTCATATTTTAGATATGAGCGTCCTCAAAAGGGTAGATTAAGAGAGTTTCATCAATTTGGTACAGAATGTATTGGTAGTAATACCCCAGAATCTGATGCAGAAAATATAATTTTAGGTTGTGAATTAATTAGAGAAATTGGAATCAACAATTATTCTTTATTAATCAATTCACTTGGAAACGAGAATGATAGGAAAAATTATAAAGAAAAATTGATTTCATATTTAAAATCAAATTCTTTAGATTTATCAGAAGAGAGCATTCAAAGACTTGAAAAAAATCCATTAAGAGTATTAGATTCAAAAGATCCTGTTGATATTGAGTTACTTAAAAATGCACCAAATATTATTGATACTATTGAAGATTCAAGTTTGAAGCATTTCCAAAAAGTTTTAGATTATTTAAAAAACTCAAATATTAATTATGAAATTAATCATAAATTAGTTAGAGGATTAGATTATTATTCTGATACTGTTTTTGAATTTCAAAGTAATGAACTTGGAGCGCAAAATTCATTTGGTGGTGGTGGGCGATATAACACCCTTTTTGCTCAATTAGGTGGCAAAAATATTCCTGCAATAGGTTTTGCAATGGGTATCGAACGATTAATCATTATTTTAGAATCATTAGATAAATGCAAAGATAATTCAAATTCTTTAGATTTTTATATAGTGGTATCTTCTTCAGAATATAGTAATTATGCTTTTAAAATCGCAGATATTTTACGCAAAAATAATTATTCAGTTTATTTCGATTTAACAAATAAATCATTTAAATCTCAATTTAAAGATGCTAATAAATTAAATTCTAATTATACTATTATTATAGGGGAAAATGAAGTTAATAGTAATTCAATTAGTATTAAAAATATGAAAACAAGTGAACAAATTTTAATTGAATTTAATAAACTAGAAGAATTTAAAATTTAAATAATGGAATGTCTTTATTTATCAGACCTTGATATTAACCAAAATGAAATCATTATTGATAACGAAGAATTTCATCATTTAAAAGTTTTAAGAATAAATCAAGAAGAAAAAATTCTCTGCTCTAACGGCAAAGGTACTATCGCTGAGCTTCAAATAAAAGAAATTACAAATAAAAAAGCTACAGCAAAAATTACAAATTATAAATTTATACCTAAGAATAAAAATAAATTAGGAATAGCACTTGGAATTTTAGATAATAAAGATAGATTTGAATTTGCTTTAGAAAAATGTGTAGAATTAGGAGTGAGCGACTTTTATCCAATTATTTCAAAATTTTCACAAAAAAAATACGTTAATTTAAATAGATTAGAATTAAAATCAATTTCGGCATTAAAACAGTCAAAACAATATTGGAAAATAAAAATACACCAACCAATTTTATTAAAAGATATTTTTAAGACAGATTTTGATAATTTTTATTTCGCAGATTTAAATTCAAATTCTAAAGTTGATTATAAAAGTGGCGATAATATTATAATAATTGGTCCAGAAGGTGGGTTTTCTGATGAAGAAATTCAGTTGTTATATAGTAATCAAATTTGTTCATTCACATTAGGACATAATATTTTAAGAGCTGAAACAGCTGCAATATGTAGCATTTCTATTTTTAATTATATATCAAATAATTTGTAAGGAATATTAATATGCTAGAAGTAGAATGGCATAAATGCACAAAAGGAAATTGGTGCAATATTTACAAAATTGATGCAAATCATAGAAATATTAAGGGTTTTATTGGACAATATATTGTTTGGAGTGGTTCAACTGAAGCAGAAAGAACAATATTAATTGTAGGCTATGGAGATATAAAAAAATCAATACTTCAATTTAGAAAAGATATTGCTATTAAAGCATTTGAACATCTTGGAGTTTTTATTACATGGTGTGATATTCCTAACTCTTTAAAAAAAAATATTCATAATTATTTGGTAAAAACACTTAATCCTAAAATGACCACAAATACTGAAGGAGGAAAAGAGGAACCAATTGAATTGCCTGTATGGTAAAAAATTATGAACTCACTTGCATCCTAATCTCTCTAATTTTGTTTCTTGTTTTTTCTATATATATTGAACGAGGGAATTTTTCTAATAGCTTCGAAAAAGTAGTTTCAGCCTGATTTAATTGATTATCTAATTGAAATACATTTCCTAAATTAAAATAAACTTTCTCTAAATAAATTGAATTTGGAAAAAGTTTAT
>CALLXS010000072.1 GCA_937875295.1 uncultured bacterium
CTTTGTGTTTATTTATTTAATATGTATAAATTTTAAAGTTAAAAAAATAAATTTATTTAAATAATAATTAAAAACAAAGGAGCATTTATGCGCAAACTATTATTAGTTTTATTCCTTGGATTGTTTATGTTGCCTGGTATTGCTCAGGCGGCTAATACAGGAAATATCAAAGGAAAAGTCGTTAATGATGAAAAAGAACCTGTAATGGGAGCTTACCTTTCGGTAGTAGGAACAAAATTAGGAGGTGTTTCTAAGGCTGACGGTAGATTTAATGTAGTAGCTATCCCAGTAGGCTCTTATGAACTCTTAATTACTTACTTGCAGAAAGAAGTTCGCCTAAGTTTCTCTATTTCAGCAGATGAAAATAAAGACTTTGGTGATATTGTTGTATCTTTAACTGCTGATAGTGTTATTGTAACAGCCGATAAAATGGGAGCTGTCGATAATACTTCAATTGGTAGAGGAGTAAATATTTCAAAAGATCAACTTACTTCATCAACTAAGACCGATATTGCCACTCTTGTAGGCTCTAAAGTGGGTGTACAAAATACTGGAGACGGTTTCTCTATCAGAGGTTCAAGAAACAATGAAACATCATTAAGATTAGATGGTGTGGAAATTTCTAATCCTCTAAATGGTGGATATGGTCTTGGAGGTACTTCTTATTACCCAATGCCTTCTACTTTAAATATCGCAGAAGTACAGGTTATTACCGGTGGCTTCTCAGCAGAATATGGCGAAGCAATGGGTGGCGTGGTAAATCAATCAATGGTTTATGGAAATAATAAAAGATATGAAGGTGCTGTACAATGGAGATCAAATCTTGGTGCATTATATGGCTCTACAAAAAATGCTTTAGGACTTGATGAAAAAGATGGTATTCTACGTGCTTATGATGCAGGCGATGGATATAAATTAAAACCATCTACACATCATAGTTTTGATTTTGCAATTAATGGTCCAATGCCATTTACCGGTGGCGACATTATCTTCTCTTTAAGTACTGCTGTAAATTATACTAAAGGTAGTGCTTCTTATGGTATATTAGATCCATTAGGACAAGATATTTCTAATTTTGATCCTGAAAATAATAAAAGCATGGTAAAGAGAATCGATTTCAGAACTCAAATTAATATGATTAAAGATATTGAAATTTCTCTTGGTGCTTCTTATGGCGTTACTAATATTGAAAATAGCTCATGGGGTTGGAGCATGGCTACAATGCCAGGAACTGGAAATGACTTAAATTTAGAAGGATCTATAGCAAATAATTTCATCGGAGTTCCAGAAAATTTAGCAAAACAAAATGCAGCTAATATTAGAGTTATGAACTTCTTAGGTAGAATTAAACAAATTTTTCAAAATGCTAGCTTCTATCAATTAACTTTATCATACAATCAAAATGATGATGATATGTCAAGAAGACTCTCTTTAGCTGAACCAAATTTCTTTACAGGATATGACTTATTAAAACCACAAGATAAATATATTATTAGTACTAACGACCTTGGTGGCAAGGTTACTCTATTAAATGATTTAGGAGAT
This sequence comes from uncultured bacterium, assembly GCA_937875295.1. Classification (GTDB taxonomy): domain Bacteria; phylum Bacteroidota; class Ignavibacteria; order Kapaibacteriales; family UBA2268; genus CALLXS01. Next base: position 1,546 of record CALLXS010000072.1, read on the forward strand.
CAAGTATTAGATCATTATGCTATCTATTCTGATATTCAAAAATCTAAAGATGGTTGGTACGAAGCAGATATGCCACTTATTAACCCATTTACAGGTTTTTATGAAGGTAGCGAAGGTTCGCACACTAGTAATCCTTATGGATATTATACCGGTGGATTTGCAAAACATGCTTCAGACGGTGGTTTACAATATAGACGTACATTATATTATCAAGCAGATGGTTTTTATGATATATCTATTGACGATGATCAAATTTCTCATAATATAAAAACTGGTTTCGAAGCAAGAAAATATGAAGTACACAGACATTATAATCCAGCTCCTTGGAATGAAACAAGTGGATTTGATGTGTTCTCTGATTTATGGGGTGGCAATTTATATATTCCTACTGTAGATCCAATTGACCCATCAAAAAATCCTAACTTAGTCTATACAAGAGATCATACAAGCCAAGCCTTTACTCCTTTTAGAGGTAGTTTATTCGTACAAGATCAAATTAAATATAAAGGTATTGTATTCACTCCGGGCTTAAGATTTGACTATTTCAATGCAAATGCAGATTATAGAACTAATTTAAATACATATACAAGAATTTTCGAAAGAGAATATTTTGCTCCGACAGATGCTAATTTCTATGTAAGTCCTAGAATTTTCGTTACATATCCACTTACTGAAGCTTCTAAAATTGATTTATCTTATGGTTTATTCTTAAAAACCCCAGATCTTCAATATTTATATGATAGTTTCAATGCATGGAATATAGCTACAGGTCAAGTATTAGGTAATCCAAATATGAAACCTCAGAGATCAAGTCAATATCAAGTATCATACGAAAATTATATAACTCCAGATATTAACTTTACTGCTACAGCATACTATAAAGATATTTATAATCAATTAGGTGTTACTTATATTTTAGCTACTCCTACTCCATTTTATATTTATAGTACTACTGAATATGGTAGCTCTAAAGGTTTAGAATTCTCTTTACAAAAAATGCCAATCGATGGTATTTATGCTGCTTTAAACTATTCGTTAGCATATAATAAAGGTACTTCTGCTGGTCCTGCAAGTAATATGGGCAGACCTGTAGATCCTTATACTGATAAATTAGCATTCCCACTTGCAGAATTTACTATGAGTAACGATATTAGACATACTGTAAATGGTTCTCTTGCATTCATTTGGGGCAATAATGAAGGTCCAGATGTATTTGGTATTCAACCATTAGAAAATGCAAGTATTAATTTTGATGGTATGTTCCGTTCAGGTGCTCCTTACACTAGATTTAAACGTTCAGGTGCTCCAGTATCAGAATACAACGAAGTACGCCAACCATCATTCTGGCAAATAGATATGAGACTTTCTAAGAGATTTATCTTAGCAGACTGGTTCGGTACAGCTTTAGGTAGAACTTCAATTGAATTATATATGAATATTTATAATATATTAAATAGAAGAGCACCAGTAGCAGTAAATAGTATTACTGCAGATCCTGATGATAACGGACAAAGCTATTATGTAAAACAATCTGATTTATATCAAGCTACTTTATATAAAGAAGTTGCACCTGCACAAGCTGCTACTTATGCTGCCACTCAATATGATCAATATGGCGATAGACTTTATAATCCTATAGCTGATGTAAATAATGATAACATGGTAACTGCTGAAGAACAGTTCAAAGCATATAGAAGATATTTATTAGATGCTGGACAAATGAGAGGCAACTATCAGACTCCAAGAACTGTTAATTTCGGTATTAAAATTAATTTTTAATTTTAATAATAAAATAAAATCAATAATTGAATAATTTAATAATAAAATAATATAGAGGCATTTATGCAAAATAAAGTAAAATTATTGCTTGTGGGCTCGATTATCTTACTGTCTTGTGTATTAGCTGGAGCTTTATATGCTCTACCTCAAGACTACAAGAAAAGTGATAATTCTGAGCAACTTCAGGCTGAAACTAAAAGAATTCAGCAGTTTTATGATGTGCGCAGCAATACTGTAAGTAATATACAATTTACTTCTTCAAATTATGGTATTTTCGGTTATGATGTAGCAAGAAATACTGGTGCAGGCTATTGGCCACGTGGCTCCTTAAACCAATACATTTTTGGTGGTGGAATTTGGTTCGGTGCACAAAAACCATTTAAAACTTCTGATGGTTCAATTGTAAATAAAAAATATGTTACTATTACCTATGATCCAAATAAAGCTAAATCAATGATGGCGCCTGGTAGAGTAATTGATTATAATGGAAATGAACAGTTACTAGCTTCGGTTGATGATATTTGGTTATATAGAACTTATTTATCAACAGAATTTTCAAGAACTACTGGTAAACCTTATAATGTAGAAGAAAATTACTCATGGCCTATATGGGATGTAGAATCCGAAGACGAAGGATATTATTTAGGTTATGATAGATATTTTGGTAGATTCATTAATAATCCTAATGATAGAACATTAGAAAAATATCCAAAAGGACCTGCTTTTATTTCTGAAGAAGATATCTTTTCTACATATAAAGATACAGATTTAAATAGATATGAAAATATGTCAACTGGTAAAGCTAGAGAAGACGGTTACCCTCTAAAAATGCAAATTGAAGAGATGATCTATTCTTGGGGCTTCGGTGAATATAAAGATTTTATTTTTATTAAATATGATATAATTAATTTAAGTAAAGATACTTTAAGAGATTGCTGGCTAGCTCCAATTATGGATGTCGATATTGCACGCGCTCCTTATACAGATGATGGTGCTAGAAATGATAACGTTAAATATTATAAACCTAAAGATTGGGAAGATGTAAAAGGAAAAAGTAAACAAGATACTTTAAACTTAGCATTTCAATGGACAAAAAATGACAGAGGTGAAGATGCTAAAGGTTTTGGTTACTTAGGATTTGACTTCTTAGAATCTCCTTCAGTACATAAATCATTAGGTACTATTGAAGTTATTGTAGATAACAAACCTGTACTTAAAAATTGGATGTGGAGCAAATTTTACGAAGTAAAAGCCGGTGGAATTGATCCTACAAATGGCCAAACTGTTGCTAATGATACAATTATAGGTATCGAAAGATTAATTTATGATAAAGAATTAGAAGGTTTCGTAAGAAAAGATAAAAGATATTATGAAACTATAGAGCAATTAGGTTTAGTATCTTTCAGAAACTGGAACATAGATGAAGATAAGAAAACACCAGATGCACAATATAACTTTTTGTCAGAAATTGGTGAATATGGATATATTCGTGATAGTGACGAAAGAGGATCTGGCGATAAACGATTTATGATGGCAACTGGACCATTTTCAATGTTACCAAGCGATACTGTTCGTACAGTAGTAGGTATAATTTTAGCTTTACCTTCTGTTAATCGTGAAGCTGATGGTTCTGAAGAAGATGTGCAAGGATTATTATATCTAGATAAATTCGCTCAAAGAGTATATGATAATAACTTTAGAGCTCCTTCTGCACCAGAAAACACAAGATTCTTAGGCTATAAATCATATAATAATGCAATTGAAATATATTGGGATTCTACTGCAGAAATGTCTCAAGACGTTGAAGAAAATGGCTTAGACTTTATGGGCTATACTTTATATAGAGCTAGAGATCCTCAATTAGACACATTTAATGTAAATAAAGTAGCAGCTGACGCTAATTATGTGAAAGGTAGAGGACCTTTCGGTTGGAAACAAGTAGCTACTTGGAATATTTTGCCTCCATTTGCAAAATCAGCTTATAGAGCTGAACCAAACTCTGCTAAACCATATCCGTACATAGATGATTTTGAAATTATTGGATTAGGTTATGATGCTGATGGTAATATGGACACTATGGCATTAACAATTATGAGATTGCCTGCAGGTTTTGATGTAAAATATCCAGCTCAAAGAGAAATATTAAAAGAAACTAAACCTTATGCTACTCCAAGTTTTTATGGGTTTAATCAAGATACTTCTTTAGCAAATCCTTGGGTAAACTACTTTAGAAAATATTGGGAACCAAATTTAAAAGATGTACAAATTGACCCAATTAATCATTACAAAACACAATTTCCTAATAGCAGATTTTTAGATAGCGTATTAATAGGTACAATTAGATTAAATGATGCGATGGTGCCTTATAATCCATTGTTCTATATTGAAGAAACTGTTCCAGCTAATGCATTTAGAAAAACTAAATTAGGTGTAGGTGTAGATGGTAAAGACTCTTTCGTTATTAAACCTGTAGCTCTTACTCCTAAGCTAATGGAAGATAATATTTTACGCCAAGAATTACTCGTTCAATATAGAGAAAATGAACAAGATGGATATTATATTTATCTATTTGAAACTCTTAGAGAAATTGAAATTCAAGGCCAAAGTAAATATTACATAACAAGAATGAGACCACTATGGAACAATAACAATGATAAAGCATTAAGAGATTCAAGCTGGAAAGAAATTTTCAAGAATAAAAACTTGCTCGATTATGCAAAAGCAAAATTGTTCGAAATGATCCAAAATAAACTAATCAGTAGAATTTCATTCAATAACCAAATGCTTGATGCAACAATGGCAAACGAAGTAATTGAACCATACATGAAGAAAATCACAAATGGTAGAAAATATTACGATTTTGCTGATGATTATAATCAAAATAAAGTAGTCGAAGCTAATGAAAGTTCTGCTCTTACAGAAAGAATCTTAAATAATATTGAATATTATTACAAACTCGAAGCTTTTGACGAAGGCGATTATATGCAACCTACTGAATCTAAGTCTAATGATGGTTCTAAGGGTAGACCTAATAACTTATTAGCATATGCAAAAGCAGGAAGACCAGATGATCATGTTAAATTTGAAATTACAAGAGTTGATTCTGATAAAATGGGTGGTTTAAGGAATTTCAAATTCTTCACAATCGATCCAGATAGATTAACTCAAAAATTAGCTGGTAGAACTTTAATTATGAAGTTAAACCCATATCCAGGAATATATTCAATTAACGTCCCTGGTGAAACTGGTACTTATATGCAATTCGTTGATCTTGCATTCTATTATACTCATTTGACAATTACTGATTCAGCTACAAATGAAAAATTGTTTGAGACAGTAGTACAATATAACGATGGAAGTAGTGATTCATATATGAATTTATTGACTGAAAATGGATTTAGTGTAATCATGGCTGATACTGTACTTGATAAAGTATCTGGTGTATCCAGTGATTTCGGTAGACCAGAAAATACTGAGAAGTTCACTAAGAAAGGTTCATTTACTACTGGTATGTTCAATGAAGAATACTACAATCAATCATATAATTTCGTAAATGGTTACGAAAATATTTTTGGTGTATCATTCGATTATAGCTTTGAGCAACATGGCGGTACAATTAGACCTGTTTCAATAGAAAAAGTTAATAATTCAAATACTTCAACTATTGTCAGCGTGTTCAATGATAAAGCATTATCCTATAAAATTGCTGATGTAAATTCAAATTGGGATTATGCAGGTACTCAAATTGCTGATGTATCACCAAATCCAGGATTTAACTATTCTACAGATTATTATGCAGTAAGTGAAAATAATTTTGTACCTTCATCAAGAACAATTGCTAAATCATGGAATTTAGGTCCAGCTGATTATTTAATCACTTTCAAAGAAGGTGGTAGTGAGAATATTGTAGTCACTTATAATAACAACGATATTGCAACAAGACAAGAAGTTTCTTTTGATGTCCCATATTTGACATATGAGGTTAAAAATACTTATTCATTTGAATCAGAATATCCTACTGGATTAGATTCAATTAAATATGGTTTCGAATACTTACCAATGGAATTACCTGAAACTGCAACATGGAGTCCTTACGTAACAACAGAAACAAATAAAGATGGTCAACTTATTTTATCAAATAATGTTAAATATACTCAATTCCCAATGCCAATTAACTTAAAATCTGAAGCAGATAATTTCGTTGGCAAGTTTAATTCTTTTGCTGTAGGTTGTGTAAACTCAAGAAATAAGAATTTAGTAAAACCTTCAGATTTTAGAAATGCTTTAGCAGTGCAAAAAGATAAAGAATTTAATAGAGATGCTCCAAATTTAATTGGTAAGCAAAATAGATACTATATGAGTGCTACTAATGGTGGAAATACTATTGACTTCGTTAATATTTTAAATATTAGTGGAGCTTATTATGCTTTAGATTATGCACAAATGGGTAAATTTATTAAAACTGCCCAAGATAAAATATGGACAGTTCCAGATTATTATGATAAAACTTATGGTGAAGATTTCAAACCTGGAGATCAATTAATAGCTAAAGTACGTGGCGGTGCATTTGGTCTACCAGTAAAAGGTGCTGAAGTACATGCAAAAGTAAGTGCTGTAGCTGGCGAAGAATATACTGATTCTAATCTTGATAAAGTAAAAGTAGTACCAAATCCTTATTTTATCTCTCACGAAGCTCAAAAATCTGCTTACGATACTAAACTATATTTCACAAAATTACCAAAAGAATGTAATATTGATATCTATACTATTAATGGAGATTTAGTAAAATCTATTAAACACGCTCCAGTAGAAAAAGATACTCAAGGATTCGACGATGGTGAAAGTAATTCAGAATTTGATAGTTATAGATTCGCAATGGAACCATGGGATTTATACAGCTCTAACAATCAAAGAGTTCAGAGCCAGACATTTATAGCTTTGATTTCTACTCCTAATGGAGCAAAATCAACTGTAAAATTCACTGTATTAGTCGGAAGTACAAGATTAATTACAGATTAATTTAATTATACATCAGTTCGGCTTATATATTTATAAGCTGAACTGATAAAATTTAACAATTAAATGGAGATTATTAAAAATATGAAAAAATTTGTTCATATAATTATATTAGGAATTGTACTTTCACTCATTAGCGCAAATTTATTTGCTGAAGATAATACACTCCCAACAAATGCTGTTGGTTCATCAGCAGGTAACTATAAAAAAGTGGGTGCTGCCGGGTCTCAATTCCTTAAAATACCTGTTGGCGCTCGTGGTACTGCAATGTCTGCAAATGTGTCTGTTGTGAATGATATTTCATCAATCTGGTGGAATCCAGCTGGCTTAGCATCAGTAAAAACTTTAGGCGGATATTTCTCAAATACTTGGCTCTATGCTGAATGTAGCCAAATGTTTGCTGGTTTATCTATTCCTTTATCAAGCGATTTTACTGTAGGAGCTAGTATGAATTCATTTACTACAGGTAATATTGAATATACTACAATTCACGATGATCAAGGTAATAGACACTATTATCAAGTAGCTGATATGGCTCTTGCACTAAGCGTTGCTGGTTACCTTACTGAAGATTTTTCTTTCGGTGTTAACTTAAAATACATTAGTAATTCTTTTGCTTCTTTAAATAGTAGTGGATTCGGATTCGATGTAGGTGCTTTATATAACACAGGACTTTATGGACTTACTATTGGTTTCGCATTATCTAATTTAGGTACTGAGTTCCAATATAGAGGCCAAAACTTACAAACATTAATTCCAGTAATTCAAGACATGGGTTTGGCTCCAATTGATGCTGAATTTAAATCTGGTGTATATAGTATGCCTTTGGTATTTAGAGCTGGTATTGGTTCTGAAATTATTAAAACTGAAGATCACGCAGTAACAGCAGCTTTTGATTTTATTACTGCATCTGATATTTCTGAGCAATTTGCTATCGGAGCTGAATATACATTCAAAAACTTAATTTCAATAAGAGGTGGATATCAATTTAACCATGATCAATATGGTCTATCTGGTGGTATTGGCTTCCAATATGAAATTGGTGGTGGATTACATGCTGGTGCAGATTATTCAATTAATCCAACTAAAGACCTTGGTCTTGTAAATAGATTAAGTATTAGATTAGGATTTTAATCACTAATTTGATTTTTTTTTCGTAAATTGCTACCGGGTAATATTATTATTCGGTAGCTTTTTATTTTTTTACATTTTAAATATTATGAATTATTATCGTTCTATAAAAATAATTTCTTTTGTGTTATTTATTTTAACACCTATAGCATTGTTGCCTCAATCAAGTATTAGCTTTAATTATGAATTTAATAAATTCAAAAGCGAAAGAGATTCATCAGAAGTATTATTTTCGTTCTCCTTTCCGCAAAATAATTTTAAATTTATTAATAAAAATAACATTTATGAATCAAATGTAGAAATACAATTGTTCATCAAAAGCAAAACAGATTCGCTTAGCAGATTATGGGAAATTGTAACTCAAGCAAATTCTGAAACTGAAAAATTAGATAAAATGTTTATAGGCTCTAAAACTTTAAAACTAAAAAATGATAACTATCAAATTGAAACTAAGATAATTGACCGAAACTCTACTCAAAATTATTCTAAGAAAACAGAAGAGTTAAAATTAGATTATATCCCTACTGAATACCAGAGCGATATAATCATCGCTTATAGAATTGATTCTCTGGAAGCTGAGATTAGTACTTATAATCCTGATTTTATTAGAGAAAAGCTATATTTAATCCCAAATTCTACTGAAGAAATCTATGGAAGTTATCCTAAAATTAATATTTATAATGAAATATATAATTTAAAATATGAAAATAAATATTCAATTGATTTAAATATTCTAAATGCCGCAAAATCAAAAGTAATTAGTTTCAAAAAACAAATCAAGACTAGCGATATCCTTAAAAATAATTTCATTCAAGAAATAAATGAAATTGCTCTTGATACTATCCCAAGCGGGTTATATTTTTTAGAATCAAATTTAGCAATAGGAAATAACGTAGTTGATAAAAAAACGAAGAAATTCTACCTGATTAATCCGGATCAAAAGCCTGGTATTAAAGTGTACTTCAGTGAAGATGAAGAATTCGAAAGGAGCGAATTCTCTACTTTTACAGAAGAAAAATGCGAAGATGAATTTTTATATTTGAAAATTATAGCTTCGCGAAATGAAATAGATTTATATAATAAATTGACTGATTTAAAAGCTAAACAAAAGTTTTTCTTTAAATTTTGGGTAAATAGGATGGTTGATCCTACTGCCTTAGTTAATCAAACAAGAGAAAATTTCAAAGAACGCATCCAAACCGCAAAGAAATATTATAGAGAATTGAATACTAGAGGGCTTTCAGATAGAGAAAAAATTATTATTAAGCACGGCACTCCTATTGATGTGCAGACTTATCAAGCTCAAGATGGCAATAGAGCTTATCAATCTTTTTATTATTCAGATTTATATGGAGGAGCATATTTTTATTTCGTTGATGTGAAATCAAATGGTATTTATAAATTAGTGCATAGCACTGCTATTGGAGAGATTCAAAATTATGATTGGGAAACTCGGTTTTTAAGAGATTTTAAATAATTAATTAATAAAAAAGTGAATTTAATAATATCTAATGAAATTAAAGTATAAATATTCTGTTTCATATTTCATTGTCTTGTGTATATCAAGCATAATGAAGCTCTTCTCACTTAAAATTAATATAAAAATTTCATTATTTATTTTAAAATGTTGCTATCCTTTACTGAAAAATAGAATAATTATTGCAAATGATAATTTGTCAAAAGCTTTTCCTAACCTTTCATCAGAAAAAATTTCCGAAATTACATATAACTCTTTTAAAAACTTAGCAATTACTTTCACAGAACTCCTTTTTACGCCTAATATTAAAAAAGATGATTTTAAAAATTATATAAAATTTGATAAACCTGAATTATTAACAAAATTATATAATCAAAAAAAAGGTTTAATTCTCCTTTCAGCACACTATGGCAACTGGGAATTTATGGCTTTAGCTGGAAAAGAACTTTTAGGCTTAGATATGCTAATACCTGTAAAACTATTAAAAAATTGGTATATTGATAATTTTATTAATAAAATTCGCACTGCAGGTGGGAATAAAGTCGTAAATATGGATAAATCAGCCATTGAGATGATTAAACAAATTAAAAATGGAAAAGCAATAGCTTTGCTCGCTGACCAATCTGCTCATGAAAATACTGATATATTTGTGAAATTATTTAATAGACCTACTCTTACTTATAAAGCTCCAGCTGAATTAGCACTTAAATATAATATCCCACTAGTTTTTAATTTTGCGGAAAGGCAAGAAGACGGTAAATATATTATCAAATCTGAAGAAATTAAATACGACGATTTGAACTTCAGCAAAGAAAGTGTATTTATATTAACTCAACGATATTCCGATGCACTTGAACAGCAATTAATTAAAAATCCTGACCAATGGATGTGGATGCACAAAAGATGGAAGCATCAACCTAAAAATGAAGAAAATTAATACAGATAATATTAAAAAAATTGTTGTAATCCAAACTGCTTTTATTGGAGATACAGCTCTATCATTATTTTTTTGTAATAATATTAAAAGAACTTTCCACGATGCTGAAATATTATTTGTTTGTACTCCAATTTCTTATGATTTAATAAGTAATAGTCCTATCATCGATTATTGTATAGCATTCGATAAGCGTAATAAACAAAATCAAAAGGAAATATTTAATAAACTCATTTTCGAAATAAATTTATTTAAACCTGATATTGTCTTTTCTTTACATCGTTCATTCCGGACTTCGAAATTAGTTAGTAAAATTAATGCAGCATTAAAAGTAGGTTATAAAAACTCTGTATATAATTTAGTTTATGACATAAAATGCAATTATTATTTCTGTAATCACGAAATTGAAAGAAATAATGAATTGCTTAGACCTTTTGGTTTTAAGAGTGAGAATATTTATAAAACTGTTGAAATAAAAGGGAATAGCGAATTATCTAAATTAAACATAAAACCCAAAAGCATATATATTTCGCCGGGATCAGTTTGGGCAACAAAACAATGGCTTCCTAAATATTATAATGAATTATGTATTGAATTAGAAAAGCAAGGTTATAATATAATTATTGGAGGAAGCAATAGCGAAAGAAATCTATGTAATGAAGTGGCTCTAAATACCAAAGCAAAATTGATTGTAGGAGAATTTTCGCTAAATGATATTGTGAATATAATTAAAATGTGTGATTTAGTAATTTGTAATGATAGTGCTGCTACACATTTAGCAGGATTAGCTGGTACTAAATGTCTTACAATTTATGGAGCTACAAGTGAAATATTTGGTTTTTTTCCGGTTTCTAAAGGCTCTAAGATTATCAAAAATGAAAATATTAAATGTTCACCTTGTGCTATTCATGGAGAAAAAAAATGCCCATTAAAGCATTTCAAATGTATGAAAGAATTATTTCCTGCAAAAGTATTAGAAAAATCAATTGAAATGCTTAATTAATCTAATTTCCTTTCTTTGCTAATCCACTTAAGAATATTCTATAAAATTGATTAGCTTGATAATCAGTTTTAATTGTGATGCCAGCTCTTAAGTTATCATTATTAGTAGGAAGATAATTTACTGTGATCTTAATTTTTTCTTTAGGTTTGATTTTTGTATTATTTACTATATTGTGAGTAAAAGAGTTATCAGACGAGCGAGCTTCTAAGATTGTAATAGTAGAATCAGTAGTATTAAAAAGCTCGAGAGATTGGCTTTGCTTAATATTTTTTACAGAATTTTGGAAAATTAAATATTCATTAGGAATAAACACTAAAGGATATTCTATATTCGTCTGCAAAAATAAATAAAGTGTTGTATAAGCAGGGTCATTTGATATTATTGAAACATTTTTACTTACATTACCGCGAAATCCTCTTGTGTGTAGCTGAATTTTTAATTTAGCAGAATCACCAGGTGGTAAAATATATTTATCTAAATTTACTTTAGTACATGAGCATCCAGGACGCACTTCATAAATAATAAGAGTATCTCTACCTCTATTAAAAATTGGTAATGTAGCAGAAAGAATATCTTTATCAGGAGTTATTTTCCCCCAATCATATACATATTCACTATTTAAATTTTTTATTTGAATTCTAGGTTCTGAATAAAGATTTAAATTAAAGACAAATAAAAAAATGACGATAATAAAAAATATAGTTGTAGTGTAGTTTCTTTTTTGCCAAATTTTTAGCATAATTATATTACAATATTATAGATAATTATTAAATTAGTGAATTAACCACTTTAATTTTAGACAATATACGATTAAAAAAGGAAAGAGTTTTAAAAGTGGAAAAGAACAATAAAAATGATATGGTTAAAGTGATTATCGTGGATGATCATATTATTATAAATGAAGGTGTCCGAAAAGTATTGACTTCTTCTGGTAAGATTAATGTTGTCTTTAACGCAAATAAAGGGCAAGATGTATTAGAATTAATAAAAAAAGAAGAAGTAGATATCGTAATTACTGATTTGATGATGCCTGAAATGAATGGATTTGAATTATTTAAAAAAATTAGAGAATACAATTCAAATATCAAAGTTGTTATATTAACGGCTGTTGAAGATAATTTCTATATTAATAAAGCTATTTCATACGGATTAGATGGATTTTTATCTAAAAGAATCTCTCCAAAAGAGCTAATTGAGGCTATAATAAAAGTTAACCAAGGAGAAAAAGTCTTAAGCTCATGTATTTTAAAATGTTTAGACGAAAATTGCATTTGTCAATCTGATGAATTAGACAAGGTCGTATCTATCACTAAAAGAGAACATGACATACTTGCGCAGATTGCCGATGGCAAAACTAATCAAGAAATCGCCGAATTACTCTTTCTATCTAAAAGAACTGTCGAAGCCCACAGATATAATATAATGCAAAAATTAAATATTAAAAATTCAGCAGAACTTATGAAATATTCAATAAAATATACTCAATTGTTCTAATTCGCAAGTATATTTATTTAATATTTAATAAATTTTAATAAATGAAAATAAATTAATCATTCTTACGAGATGCATTAGAATTGAAAAAAAATCGTAAATTTATATTATTAATTATGGTATAAAAAAGTTATTTTCGATAAAAATTAACTTATTTAATTTATTATCGTAATCCATTTCGAATAATGTTTCAATTTAAAATATATTAAACAATCATACTTATCAAAAAACTTATATAACTTTTTAAAATTAGGTATATTTACTTAAATTTTTTTGTAAAAAGAGTATTAATTTTGAATACTGAATATTAGGTATTAATATAATGAAGTGTTATTAATATTCTTTTTAAAAAATTAAATAAGAAAATTAACAATAATAAATAGATGATAATGAAAAAATTACTTTTTAGCAAAATATTGATATTTGCATTTATAATTGGAGTCTCTTATAGTGCTAATGCCCAGAAAAATGTCGGTATTGGAACTGATACTCCAGATCCTTCTGCTGTATTAGATTTAAATGTAAGTGATGGTACTTTGTTCCCAACTAAAATGGGATTTTTAGTGCCGCGAATGACAGCATCTGATAGAAATGCAATCGTTAGCCCTGCTAATGGATTATTAGTATATGTTACTGATACAGAACCAGGGTTTTATTTGTTTAACGGTACTCAATGGGTGAAAATTTCAATGGCAGGCGATCCTGTAAATGGAACTGCTTCTGGGGATTTATCAGGTAATTTCCCTAATCCAACTGTATCGGCATTAAGAGGTAGAAATATCTCTACAGCAACGCCTACAAATGGTCAAGCATTAATATGGAATGGTACTGATTGGACACCTACAGACGTACCCGCTGGTACTGTAACTTCTGTTGCGCTCACTTTGCCAGCAATGTTTTCAATTACTGGTTCTCCAATTACAAATAATGGTACTTTTGATGTTACTTTAGCATCTCAAACTGCAAAGTCATTTTTAGCAGCACCGACAGATGCTGATGGAATACCAACTTTTAGACAAATTACATTGCAAGATTTAGATTTTAACGCAATATCTACAGGCGCTAACGTTACAAATGGAATCGCTACATATTTAGATTCTGCTACATTACAAAGTTCAGCTAATTTTATTTATAATCCATCTGGTGATGTAATACTTACTAATGGAAATATAGATTTAGCAACTATAGCCGGCGGAACTGCTAAAAGTATTAGATTATATGAAGGCAATGCTGGTGGAAATTATATAGCTATTAAATCTCCTGAAGCCGTAGATGCCGATTTGACATATACTTTACCATCTACATTACCGACAACATTAAATAATAATTATTTAGTTACCGATTTAAGTGGAAACTTGTCTTGGACTTCTGCTGCTGGATTACCAGTAGGAACTTTAGGTCAAACACTATATAATGACGGAACTTCTTGGGCTTCAAGTGATTTAATTACTAATAGTGGTACTAAAGTTGGAATTAATACTCCTGATTTAACCTCTACTCCTGATAGCGTAGTACTAGATATTACTAACGATGTAAGGATCACTGGTGATTTAATCGTTACTGGTAATATTGACCCTGTGTCAATTACCTTGATTCCACAAACTATTGCTCCTACTACAACTCAAGTCGGTACAATATACTTTGATAATGCTACAAATAATTTAAATGTGTATGGAAATAATTCGCAATGGAATACTATTGCTTATGGTCAAACTGAATCTAATGGAGTACCATCGGGAGCAATAATGCAATTCGCTGGAACAACTGCCCCTACAGGTTGGTTAATTTGTGATGGTTCAGCTGTAAGTAGAACTACTTATGCAAGTTTATTTGCAACGATTGGAACTTCTTACGGTGCTGGTGATGGTAGCTCAACTTTTAATTTACCAGACTTAAGCGGTAAATTTCCTTTAGGCTCTAATGCTACAAATCCTTTAGGTCAAACAGGCGGAAATGCATCATTTGTGCTTGATTCAGCAAATATGCCTACTCATAATCATAGATTTGTTGGTACTTTAGCACCACGATTTTCAGATCCCAAACAATACGATAATTCAGGAAACGAAAATGCCACATTTTTTCTTACAAATACTGGTAACAATGGAGAACCAACGACATATGATTACACTGGAGCAGATGATGAGCGTTTGTTACGTGGCAGTACGATTAGACCAGCAGGTGGTTCTTCACAATTAACAATTCCGACTTTGCCACCTTATGTTGTTACAAATTATATTATTAAGTTATAATTTTGTTGTTAAATAGTAAATTTAATACAAAAAGTAATTTAATTAAATTAAAATAGGAAAAACAAAGATTTGATAAATATGAAAATACATATTTCAAAATATAAAATAATATTCTTGGTATTGATATTGGTATCTCTTAATGTCAATATTATGGATACTTTTGCTCAAATATCTTTGGTGAATATCAAAGGAGATGCAAAAGTTTTTACTGCTTCTCAATCTAAGGTTACTATAAATGGTTCTCTTTATAATAATTTTGGAGCAAATTTAAGCATTAATGGTAATGTTAGAATATCCGGGGATTGGAGAAATGATGGTAATCAGATAGTATCAAATGGGTCTATTATAGAATTTTTTGGTCCAGAAGACGCAGAAATTTCAGGAACAGGTAGCACTCAATTTTATCAAATTTTATTAAATAAAGACACAAAAACTATAGAATTAAGATTAAGCACAGCATTAACTGACACACCTTCAGGATTTGTAGAATTAAGAAAAGGTACTTTTAGAGTAATTGGAAATTATGCTTATTCAAATAAATTTTTCTTATTAAATGCTGGTATTATTAATATACCCGGCGATGCCGCTTTTTGGCTTGATAATCCTAATGCCGTAGTTGAAAGCGAACTTGCTGATATTATACTAAATGGTAAATTGCAAATATCGTCTGGCACTTTTAATGCTGGTCAATCTATAATATATAATAGTGCTACTACACCTGCTGAATTGGTTGTATCCGGTGGCACGACAAATGTAGCAAATAGAATTTCTTCAGATTCACCAACTTCTGCTACAAAATTATTGAATTTCACTCAAAGCGATGGTATTATTAATTTAGCAACTTCTGGTCTCCAAAATGATGCTAACCCATTGTTTGAAATAAATACACCTGCCTCAGAGTATAATACTAGTGGTGGCGAAATTGTATTACATAATGAAAATTTAAATCCTGCTGTAAATGAATTTTCTGTACATTCTACAGCTTTCGCTGTTACAAATGGTACTTTAAAAATTGATGCATCTAGTGCATCACAGATATTTAATATTAATTCATCTACTCCTATCGGTAATTTATTAATGACCGGTACAAATGATCCGCAGGTATTTTTATCTACAAATGATTTAAATGTAGTACAAAATGTTACTATTGCAGGAAGCGGTGCAAATAGATTTAATCTAAATGGTTACGATATTAGTTTAGGTGGAAATTGGATTCATAATATTGCTCAAACAAGCGGTCTTAGTCAAGGTAATAATGAAGTTATTTTCGTTGGAAATCAATTACAAGAAATTAATGGTACTCTAAACCCAGAATTTACTATACTAAAGGTAAATAAAACTGCTGAAAGCGTATTAATGCTAAAACCAGTGAGAGTAACTGAACATATAAAACTCATTGGCAACGTTTCGATAATTGATATGACGTCAAATGATTTGACTTTATCTCCAAATGCACAGATTTTTGCTGATGAATTAGAAAATTACGAAGGCTTAAATTATTTTAATTCTTCTAAATATATTGTTAATTCCGGTTCAGCGACTGATCCTTTAGCAGGAGCAAGATTAATTAAGGAAGTTACTCCTGGGAATACATCATTAGTAATTTTACCATTTCCAATAGGAACTCCTAACGCTTACACTCCAGTAGAAATACAAATATTTCCTAATAGAGCTACCTATAGCGCAAATGCACAAATTGGAGTAAAAGTAGTACCTCAAGAACATCCGAGAGTCGAAACAAATGATAAATCATTGACGAGATATTGGAATATTTCATCTCAAAATATCTCATTTTTAAATGAATGTGGCTATTTGACCTTCGGTTATAATGCTGCTGATATAGCAGGTAGTGAAGGTAATTATAGAGTACTTCAATTCTCTCCTGCATACAATAGCCCTTCAGGATATTGGAGAATTGATCCGGGAAGTTCTGAAAATATAGTTGATTTTAACTCAAAATATTTCCGTACTCAGACAGTAGATACTTTGTTAGGTGATTGGACTTCAGGCGAAATAGTTGCTGCAAGTGGTATTTATTACTCACGCCAAAACGGTAATTATAATGATCCAAATACTTGGTCTAAGGTCGGATATGGCGGAGTACCTTCTACTACAGTACCAAATAAAATGTCTGACCTTGTTCATATTCAGGGTAATGAAGTTACAATAGATTCACCTGTAACTCCAATTAAATTATTAGCTGTAGAAACAGGTATAAATGGTAGAACAAATGGTGTTTTAAAATTTGTAGGTGAAAATTTTATTTCTGGAGATACTTTTAGAATTGAACCAAATGCAGTAGTATATCTTGGAAGTTCAGAAGGAATATCTGCTGCACCTACTTTAACTGGAAATGTCCAAACAACAAATAGAGTGCTTAGTTCAGAAGCTACATATATATATTGGGGTGGCTTGACGCAAGTAACTGGTCTAGGCATTCCTAATAATATCAAAAATTTAATAGTAGAAAAAGATACAAATACTTCTGTTACATTATCCAAAAATACTGTAATTGATAGTGCATTGCATATATCAAATGGAATTTTAGATATGGGAGGATATACATTAAATGGAAGTACATCTGAAAGATCTTTGACAATGAGTGGTGGTGAGTTTATTGTAAGATCAGCGTTCCCGCAAAATTATACTTCACCTACTTTCACTGCTGGGCAAATTACATTTGATGGAGATGGAAATATTACTATCCCTTCAAATACTTCTATTCCAGCAGTTCAGCAGTATTATGATGTAAAAATAAGTAGTGCTGCAAGAAGTGGTAATGTTACTTTATCAGGAATGGGCGAAATTAAAATTGGACATAATTTAGATTTATCTCAATTAAACTTTGCTAATAATACTTATAAGTTTTTCGTTGATGGTTCTACGGTAAATTTCAATGGACAGGGAGTAGATCAACTTGTAGAATTTACACCTGCTTCACCATTAGATTCTAATTGTTATTTAGATTATTATAATTTAATTGCAAGCGGTGATGGTAAACTTACTATTTCCGGCAATAATCCAGATGCTACATTTACAATATTAAAAAATTTGACATTAAAAAATAATACTGTTTTTGATGCAAATAACTTTAATATTGATATACATGGCAATTGGATGAATGAAAGCGGATCGTTTATTCCGGGTACAAATACTGTACGCTTTATTTCTGATGTAGCTACAATTTCTACTCATATTAATAGCAGAAGTACTATAGATAATCCGTTTAATAATGTGATTTTTAGTGGTCCAGGTATTATAGATATTTATAATAATCTTAGAGTAAATGGTAACCTTCAAATAGATACTACTACAACATTTTTCCCTCAAGAATTTACAGTTAATGTAGCAGGGAATTGGACTAATAATGGTGGAATATTTAACAAAGGTACCTCTACAATAATTTTTGATGGCACTACTTCATCTCAAAATATTTATAAATCTGCAGGAAATGGTGATTTTTATAATTTAACTATTCAAAATCCAAATAGCGTATATGCTTATCAAGTCGGTGGCACAACTAATGGTATCGAAATATTTAACAATTTAAATCTTAATTCTGGAAACCTAATATCGCATTTAGATTCAGAATATAGATTTGTTAAATTAAATGGAACAATCACACGAACTGGCGGTGGATTCATCGATGGAGAATTTAGAAAAAATATAGATGCTGGAAATACAAGCAAAATTTTTGAAGTAGGCTATAATAAAACATATACTCCTATCACATTGACAATGACAGGAAGCGGTGGTACAGCTGGTTTTGTAGGAGTAATAAGTGATACAATTACTACAACTACTAATCCAATTAGATGGCAAGATCCTACTCCAAATGCTATTTATCCAGGTGATTCAAGAATTGAACCTCAAGCTCATATTGCAAGAATGTTTGGTGTGAATATACCTAATGGTTCTTCCTTTGTTTTAGGGAATACAAGAACATATTCTACTAGATTAGAATATGCAAGTGGAGATGTGAAGCCAGGAGTCGATGCTGCTAATTTCACTGTAGTTTTGAATAAATATGCTACTTTGCAATGGATTAGGCAATTCTCATATAATGCAACTTCTCCAATAATTAATGGTAGAGGTACAAATTATATTACTTTAAGTTCAATTAAAAATGATTTTGGGTACTTCTTAATAGGCGTTCCTGCTATAACAACTTATTTCAGTCGTCAGACTGGTAATTGGAATGATGCTCAAAATTGGTCTTTAGAATATTATAATGGCACCCCAGCATCAACGTATCCTGGTCAAGATGGAAACAATTATGTTGCTTTCATTGGAGATAGGGATACCATTACAATGACTCAAAATGTAACTGTTACTAGAACTAATATTCCTGTTACATTAAATGCATCTGTAATCGTTGATTCTACTAATGGTGGTGGCGTGCTAATGATGGGTACAAATAGAATCTTAGGTAATGGTGATTTTATATTAATGGCAAATGGAACAATTGGTATTGGAGATCCTGCTGGTATTACTAGAGCTGGAGCTCAAGGTAATATTCGTGTAACTGGTAATAGATATTATAATTATAATTCCCATAATTTAGGAACCTTTTTATATAATGGCTTAACTGCACAAGTTACTGGTAATGGCTTACCGGTGAATGCTGATACTGTTGGGTCGATAATTGTTAATAAGCCTACTGGTACAGTTCTTACTAATTCAGCAACTACAGGTCAAAATATTACTGTAAATGATAGTATATTTATTGAATCTGGTACATTTGCTATGAATTCTAATAGTGGAGCTGATTTAACTGTTTTAGGAAAATTTAAATTAGGTGCAAATGCTACATTTAATTCAAATAATAGAATTGTATATTTAAGAGGCTTTAAACCAGTTCATTTAGCTGCTGATTCTTACTCTAACGTTATTCAATTTTCAAATTTAGTTGTTGATAAAGCATTTAATACAGGAAATGTAATAATTGATTCGGCAACTGCTATTAGAATTAGTAATAATCTTACTTTTGCATCTACTAATAAAGTAATAATAAATGGAAATATAAATTCTACAGAATTAAGACCAACTTATATACAAATAGATGATGGTGCTACTGTTACTGGAGCAGGTCCTTTCACACTGACTTCTACAAATGGTGGTGGATGGTTATGGGGCGAAATGAGAAGATATATCGCTTCAGATGATGCACCTGCCGTAAAATTTGAAACTGGTACTGCTGAATATTATTCAGCATTTGTACTGAATTTTTCTACTGGCACAGGATCTACTGCTGGTTATTTAGGTGGGAAATCAATCGATGGAGAGCATCCGATGCTCAATTATGGTAATATATATCAATATCCTGTAGCAAAATCTAGACAACTTGCAGTTTATTGGAGATTAACAAAACCAGCTAGTTCTACATTTGTGCGAGGAAATAGAAATTTTGATGTAATTATGAATTTAAATATATTAGCACAAGCTACTAATACAGACTGTATTAGCTGTGCTGATTTATCTTTCTATAGAGGTGGTACTCTTTTAGATAATACATTTTATAATAATCAGTGGCAAGGATTATTTACTTTTGGTAGTTCCGAAAACTCTAGTAGTGGTACAGGTTCTGGTTATTGTGCTGATACAAGGTTCCCAAATGATGTTCCAAATGATTTAAAATTCTATTATTTAGGTACATCTTGTTCGAGTACAAACGCTGACGGAACAATTGGATTGAATGGAATTACAACAAATTTAGCATTTGGTGATAATATTACATATTCAAATGGTGATTTATTGTTAGCTGATTTTGTAGGAGGAAATAGAAATTCATTAAAATATTATACATTTTATTCTATAAAAGATGGTGATTGGTCAGACCCAACCACTTGGTCAACAGTTGGATATAATAGTACTGTAAATGCAGCAGCTGCAGATTCTGCAGATCCTGTAATTAGACCGGTTCCTGTAAGACAATATGATAACGTTTATATTGGAAATGGGAAAAAAGTAAAATTAGATATGATGGTTGGTATTAACCTATGGGGAAGTGGTAATGCTGGTACTTATGCAGGTCCATCTGTAAATGTTGAAAATACTGGTACTTTAGATTTTGGTACAAGTGTATTAAGAGGAAATCAACTTAATGTTTTAGCTGGAGGTGGCTTAATTGTTGGTGCTGAAGATGGAATTATGAAAGAAAGTAGCATTTATCGTGGAAATGTGCAATTAGAGCAAATTGTTGGAGGTAGCCCAAAAATAAGTGATAGTACTAATATTACTTATTCACCTAGAGGTAAAACAGTAAATGGTAGGTTTATATATATGGCTAATAGAAATGCTACTATTAATTGGATTACTGATATTAGGATGTCTACTGGCGGAACTGAATTCTATAGGTTTGATTCAAGGAATAAATATTTATTAAGTACTTATGGAAATCCTTTGATGCCAACTAGTATTAATTTAGTCCCAGGTACTAGTTATACAATTACTATTAACACTAATTCTGTTACATCAAAATATTACCGCTTAGCGTTATTACAATATAATAATAGTACTCAATGGATTTATTTAAATGATGCTGTTCAAGGAACTTCTTCGCAAAATATTACATTCACTATCCCAGATAATGCTATGTTTGGGGCAAATGGTACTACGATTTTAAGAGTAATGACAAGTACTAGCTCTACTGCTATAAGTGCTACAAGTTATGGAAATGGTGAATATGAAGATTATACAATTCATTTAAATAAGGCTAACTATGTAGCAAATCAAGTGACAGGTTCTGCTTTGCCTAAAATTATGAAGAAATTTGTAGTAACTACAAATAATTCACCAGCAAATTTACAAACTGTTACTCCTTCTTCCAGAGTTGATTTCACTGTGCTTGATACAATGCTTTTAGAAAAAGCACAGTATAATTTCTATAGTAATGAGTCTGTAACAGTTTTGCGAGATTTAGTTGTAAATAACGATTATTCTTTAAATAATAATAACGGTTCATTTATTTTTAGTGATGTAAATCCATCTCATATTTCTGGAAATGCAAATCGTATTAGCTTTAATAATTTATATTTGAGAAAAAATTCTGACTCTTTATATGTAAATTCAAATATATATGTAAAATCACTTTTCCAATTTGATTCAGCAAACTGTGTATCTTTAGCTGATAATCGCTCAATTACATTAGGTCATACAGCAAATATATTAAGCCCATTATATGGATTTAATTCAAATACAAAAATTAATGTGTCTGGTAGTAATAATTCAGGTACTGTAGTAAAAGAATTTTATAGAACTTCTTCTAATTTTAATGGTAATTTAGTAATTCCTGTAGGAATTGATTCAATATACAATGGTGCTACTTTAGGTTTAAATCTAAACGCTGTCTCTGATACAGCATCTATTGCATTAAAATTAAGATATGGAAAACACCCAAATAGATTAAATGACTTTATTTTAAATAAATATTGGCAAATTAATACCACAGGGAATATTACATATAACGCCAATAGTAATCTTCAATTTGCTTTTAGTCCAATTGATACTTCTGCTAAAAGTAGTGAATACATTCCTGGCAGATGGGTTCCAGGCTGGGAAATTGATTTAGGAGATAATCCAATTGGGCATCCATCACCTATTATAGTTACTAATTATCCGTACATTAATGGTGATTGGACTACTGGTGATCCTAGCACATATTTTAATGGAAGAATATACTATTCAAGAAATACTGGTGATTGGAACAATAAACAAAATTGGTCAACTGATACTATTTTAACTCATAATGGTCAATCAGCTTCATATTTTCCAGGTCAAATTTATGATTTAGATATTGTAAATATCGATGGACATAATATTACAGTAAGAAATTTGAATAAAATTCTTATAGACTCACTTAGAATTGGTGGTACAAATTCAAATGGTATTAGTGGAAACTTGATATTTGATAATAATTTAGTTAGCACAAATTTAACTACAAGATCATTTTTTGCAGATGCTGATAACGGCGAAATTAATATAAATACGACAGCTGGAATTGACACTTTGCAAGTATCTCAATTATTTATTAATAGATCAAATTCACCTAATGGACTACAATTTTATAGAGATCCAAGTAATAATCTTGTTCTAAAAATAGTTGGTTCCGGTAATTTATCTATTGATGGAGAAGGTACATATAGAAATCTTTCTAATATTATAGTAGATAAAATTGGTGGGCTAAGCGATACTTTAATAGTTAATTCAACTTCATTTGCTTCGGCTACATTACCAACATCTACAACTGTTCAATTCATGCCTTTGTCTGGTGTGATTAGAAATAATAGTAATACTGATCTTAATTTATCATCCCTTAATAGACCTATTGAAATGGGTATGTATACAGGAATTGATGTAGTTAAATTAAATACTATGACACGTAGTAATCTTATTACAAATACTAATACTACTATAAATATTAATGGTGGAAATCTAATTGTAGGAGATGCAACTAATCAGAATTTACTATATAAAACAGGTACTAAAATTACTCAAACAAACGGCGCAATAACAGTAGCCGGTGCTTTTGCAAGAGAAAATAATAATTCCATAGTTGAATTAATTATTGAAAATAATGCATCTAATATATTTAAAGTCAATGCAATTGGAAATACACAAAGCGATAAAATAGGCTTTGATATGAGCAATGCTGCATCTTCTATTTCAATGTATGGTGGTAGAATTATAGTTGCAAATGCTAATGGTACAACGCCTTCGGTTTATGATCTTAGAATTAATACAGAATTAGGTTCTGGTTTAGTAGGTGGAGTGATTCAGTCTGGAGATTCTCTATTGACTCCTGCAGGAACTACTATAAGAATTGGTAGTACTACACCTATGTATGATTTACATTTTGCAAATAATCCAATTAATAATGTTTTAACTCAAAATACTGAGCAAATATTAGTAATAAAGAATAATTGGAATATCGATGCAAATCATAATTTTAATTTAAATGGAAATACTGTAAAATTAGGTGGTAATTTAGTAAATTATGGGGTATTTAATGCAGTACCTGCTAGTAGTTCTACAAATCCATGGATGATTGAATTATTCGGTGCTAACGACCAAACTTTATTTAATAATACTGGCAATGGTCTGACATTATTTAATTTTAGAGCTAATAAACCAACTGGAAATATTTTACTTTCTACATTAGGTAATTCTAATTTAATTATTAAAAACACTTTAGAATTTACTTCTGCTAATAATGCTATAATCAGTACTCAGGAAAATAATAATAGATATGTTGAGCAAAGCCCATTATTTGGTAACTCAAATCAAGTATTAAGATCCGGTAAGGGTCATATATATGGATACTTTTATAGACATATTCCTGCAAATGCTGGAAGTAATCAATATGCAATAGGCGGAAATACTTTAGAATTGTATAGACCAGTTACCCTACAGACTATTGGAACAAATACTGCTGGTTTAGTTGGTGCTAAATTTACAAATACAGAGCACCCAAGAATAAGCGATGCTTTAGTAAATCAATCTACTAATTTAGAGAAATATTGGACTTTAAAACTGCCAACTACAAATGCTTTTGCTCTTTCCGCAGGACAAACATATAATTTAATTGTAAATTATGTTGATTCCGTTGATTTCCCTATTGGTAGTAATCCTTCAGAGTATGATCAATATATGTATTCTCCTGAGTTTAGTTTAGCTGGACAATGGTATGAATTAACTACAATTGAAAAGACAAATTCATCATCAAAATCTACAAATAATACTTTGTTTGGTGATGTTACATTAGCTTATCCTCAAGGTATTGTTTTCTATAGTATTGCCAATGGTAATTGGAATGATGTCAATAGTTGGTCAAATATTGGATATGAAAGTAGCGTAGTTGCTACTAGAATTCCAAATGATCCAGGTGATATTGTTCATGTCGGAAATGGTAAGAAAATAACCGTACCAAATGCACTTAATCCTAGAGTAAGAAGTGTAATTGTTGAGAAATATCTTGGCGTTCCTGGCTATTTACAAATAGATGGTACTAACACATATATTTCTGGAAATGCATTCGTACTAAAAGATAGCTGTACTCTCGGTATTCAACACCTTAATGGTATTAATACAACTGCAGAAGGTGCAAGAGGTGCAATTGTTACATTGTCAAGAAATTATGGTGTAAGTCGCTATGTATATAATAACAATACTGGATCACAGACATCCGGTAATGGCTTGCCAAATGTTGTAAAAGCTTTAATTATTGATAATCCAACTAGCGGTTTAAATAAATCTTTATTCTTATATAATGCTTTGGGAGTACTTGATTTAGTTATTAATGATACATTAAATATTAATCAAGGTATCTTAAATACAAGTAGTAGAAATATAAGAATATTAAACACTATGAGAGCTGATAGTGTGCGAAATGATGGTGAATTATCAGCTGGAACTTCTCGCTTTACATTCTTTGGAGGCGGAAATAAAAATATTGATTTAGCAAATAGTAGAGGTATTAGATTCTATGACCTTAGGTTAGATAATTCTAATGTACTAATTGAACATAAAACTAGAAGAAATACTATCTATGAAAATATTTATGTGCAGAATAATTTAGATTTCGTGGGCTCCGGACTTTATGTTTTGGGTGATAGCGTTAGTATGAAAATTCTAAATTCTAATCCTGTATCTTCAATTACTAATTTTGCTAACAATAAATTCGTTCGTACTTCTAAGACATCCGGAACTTTAATACGTACTGTTGCTCCTAGTCAAACTTATACATATCCAATAGGTTCTTTAGAGAATTCCACTCTATATTATGCACCTGCAATATTGCAAACACTTGCTGGAGGTACTTCCGGAAGTATGGGTATTAGAACTTCATGGGGTAAAAATATTAATGAAGCACATATAAATCTCTCAGAAAGTAATCAAGCAAAATATATTAAGAGATATTGGGCTATTGATAGCGTTACAATGAGAATTAATGGTAAAATTACATTCCAATATAACGATGCAGAATTCTTAGCTGGATTTTCTGAAACTGATATGACTAAAATCGGTAGATATAGACCTACTCGTGAGCGTACTGGTGGATATTGGCAATATCCAGCTCCTATTAGCAACTTAAATTCAGTTAATAACACGTTTGAAACTAATGCAAATACTAATTTTGCTGAATTTGAAGGTGATTGGGTGTTAGGTAATGATTTTGCATTTAGAAGAATTTTCTTTAGTAGAACTAATGGTAATTGGAATGATATCAATAGTTGGACATTTGATCCATCTCACACTGGCGCTTCTTCCGGAGTATTTCCTAATTCATTTGATGATTCAGTTGTCGTAGGAAATAATAATCGAATTACTTTAAATATTAATAATCCATTTACTATAATTACTAGAGTAGGTATCTCTGTCGGAAGTGCAAATGGTACATCTCCAGGTATTTTAGATTTAGGAATAAATTCATTAAATGGTGAATATTTCACATTAAATCCTAATTCAACTCTGATGATTGGTTCACCAGTTGGTATTTCTTCATTAGGTACAAATACTGGAAACATATTAACAACAAGTTCAAGAAATTATAGCACAGAAGCTAATTACATATATAGTGGAAATTCAAATCAAGTAATGGGTAATGGAATCCCGAATACTGTCCAAAGCTTGCAAGTACAAAATACAGGAACTGCAGGAAATAATACATTATTAATTGATAGAAATATGAGTGTAACTAATAATTTCACTTTAACATCTGGACAAGCTAACTTGCAAACATATTCAATTTCAGGATTAACAGGAAGTAATGTAGTGTTAAATGCTAATACTACGCTAAGAATTGGTGGTAGCAATAGCTCAATTAATGCAATTCCTGGATATTCAAATTATAGTGGAATTGATGCTAATAGTACAATTGAATTCTATGGCAATGGTCAAGATATTTCTTCAGTACCTACATTAATGTATGACCCAATCACTAAAACAGGATTAGGTTATGGCAATGTAACAGTATTTAATGGAGATAATCAAAATGTGCTAAATAATATATTAATTAGAGGCAACTTAACAATAGATAATAATGCTATTCTAAACGTTCATCAAGTTGATGCTCTTGAAGTGCAAAAAAATGTAATAAACAATGCTACTTTAAATAATAATGGTATTATTGAAGTAGGTAACTGTCAATAAAATAATTTAGAAAAAATAATATTTTAAATAAAATAAATAAATAAATTTTATAACAATTTGGAGATATACCAATGACTTTAAAACTAATTAAAAGAGTGCTAATGGGTACTCTAGCAAGCTTATGCCTCACTATCGGTGGCGCTGATATGCTTGCACAAGATTTTAATTCTGGTGCTAACAGTAATTATACTGCAGGCAATACTGCTAATTCTGGCGTAGTAAGAATGAAATCTACTAACGGTCAAATTACTGGTAAATATGGCACAGCAACTAACCCTATGCCAGGAACTGTAATTTGGATATGTACTAATACTATGACTATCCCTTCTGGGACATACTACACAAATTTGGGAACTGATGATACTGGTCCTAAAACTTTTCAACCAGGTGATATTCACGTTTCTGGTACATATACTCCAGAAGGTGGCGATCGTACTTATACAGGTACTACATTCCATTTTGATGGTGCTGGTCCTGGTACTCAAATAATACCTGGTGAAAACACAACAAATGGTACTGGTTTCGATGATGTAGTGTTATCTGGAAATGGTCCAAAACAAACAGAGCCAAATACTACTACTGTAATTAATGGTGGTCTTACTCATGATGGTGGTGATTTAACTAATCAAGGTAATTTAGTATTAGGTAGCGATCCTTCTACTTCTACTGGCGAAATAGTTAATAATGTACCTTCTACTGGTACTGGTGGTATTACAGTTGGTACTGGTCCATTGACAGTAAATGACTTTACAAACACAAATGGTGACTTAACTATCCCTAGTGGTAGCACTGTAAATGTAAATGGTGACTTTACTTATACTGCTGGAAATATGGCATTTGATTGCGAATCTAACTTTAATTATACTGGTACTGGTACTCAAACAATTGCTGCTACTACAGGTGCTGGTTTCACTCAATATGGTAATTTAGGTGTAAGTGGTGGTGCTAAAACTGCTGGTGGAAATGTAAATGTATGTAATAACTACGTAGCTTCTGCTGAATTAGATATGGCTCCTGGTACTAATAACTATACTTTAACTATGCTTAATACTACTAATGGAAACCATGCTACTTATACTGGTGGTGTAGAAGTACGCGGTAATATGCAATATAATAATTTAGTAGCTGGTACTGCTTATACTTATAACAATGCTGGAACAAACGTTACTTTCGAAACTGCTCCAACTACATTTGCTATGAATGTATTACCTAATACTCCTCCAAATCAATTAAATGATTTCCAAGCTACTACAGATATCAATAGAAAAGTTAATATTACTTATACTGGTACTGGTAAGATTTCTAATATTCAAACTTACTGGGATGCTGCTGAAGCAACTAGCGTACAAAACATTGATAGAATGAGATTAGCTGAAGGTTATGATCCAGCTGCTGCACGTAAGAAAACTATCAGAGTTGGTGCTACTTATGCAGTAGATCAAACTAACCGTACTGTCTCTTATGGTATTGCTACTTCTGCTGATGGTATTAACTTAACTGCTAATACTACTTATGCAGATCCTGCTTCAATAACTTCTACAAGAGAATTTTTATCAGGTTCAGATTTAGTATTATCTACAGCAATTCAAAAAGTTATTTCTGTTATCGCTGGTCGTTGGTCTAATCCTGCTACTTGGGATGGTGGTGTAGTTCCTACAGCATTTGATGATGTTTCAGTACGTACTCCAGTATGGACTGGCGTTGAAACTGCAATGTTCGGTGGTTCTGCTTATGCAGAAAATGAAATCGATGGTTCACTAAATGGTGATAATGGTGCTGCTGCAAATTCTATTACTATAGAAAATATTGCTAGTGCTGCTCTTTATATTGGTAACCAAGATCCAAATCAACCAAGAGGTACTGGAAACGAAGTTGTATTCCGTACTCGCGACACTGGTGGAACTAACATGGGTATTTTCAATGAAAATACTAATGCTAATACTCAAACTAATCCAGAAACTGGTAATGCTACTGGATTCAATGGTCTATGGATAGGTACTCCTACTGCTACTTATTCACCAGTATTAGGTGGTTTGACATTAGTTAATAATGGTGCATTTACTAACAACGGTATTTTAGAAGTTGGTATTTGTCAATAATTTAATATATTTAATGGACTCCGCATTAATGCGGAGTTCATTAAATTCTTTTTAGAAAATATATTTGTAATTTTTTAGAATTCATTACGTATTAAGAAATAATGGCATTTACGAAGAATTTTAAAAAATTAAAAATGAGCAAAATAAATTTGGTTAGTTAAATTCGATGAAAAATACATTTTTATATATTGTAATCTTAATATCACTTATTTTAATAAGTGAAAATGCCTCTTATGCTCAAGGTGTATCATTATCTAATACTAAAGGCAATATTACAAATAATGGTACTATTAGAGTTAAAAATGGGCAAGTTAAAGATTTACCTGCTACTTTGGGTGGTAGAATTGAATTTTCAGATACTGTTGCAGTTAATACTCAACAAATTCCGAATTTAAACTATTGGCAGCTAATAATAAAAGGTGCTGGTATGAGACCTATCAGAAGAGATTACCAAGATCAGACGCTTACTGTAGGCGATAGCTTAATAATGATTGGCAAAACATACGTAGAAGTATATGAAGATAATATTCACGCAAAGAATGCAGTAGAAAATACTACAAATGTATATGGTAGCAAAGAAATTAGACTAAACGGAACTGAAAAAGCTCAAGATATAATTGGAGATAATCACGGGAAATTCCCACATTTAAATATTGATAACCCAAATGGTGTTAATATTATAAGAGGTGGATTTACTGTCGATAGTTCTCTTACTCTTACTCAAGGTAAATTAAATAACACTAATCAGAATTTTAATTTAAGAGATTCTGCTCTTATCACTCGATATGAAAAAGGATCAATAGAGTCAAGTCCAAATTTCGAAGGTACAATAGACGTTACTTATACTGGACCTGGCAATAGAATAACTACAGGAGTAGAAATCCCTGATGCAAAAGATAAATTGCAAAATTTGAGAGTAGAAAATTCTGGCGGAATTGTAATGTCTAAAGATTTCCAAGTAAATAGGAGTTTATACGTAGGTGCGAGAATAGCAACTGAATTCGACAATGATAGACGATATGTAATGACCTATACTCCAGCTCTTAATCCTGATTTCTCTATGTCGCCTCAAGCTGAAATTGACGGTACTATTCGTAGGACTTTCTTAACTTATAATGAGAATATGCTATTCAATAATAGATTCACTTGGGCTTTATTTAGAACTCCAGAAAATGCCGGCGGTATAACTGCTCTTAATTTTAGAGTGAAACCAAAGACATATTTTAATCTACCTAAAGCAACAGAAAACAAAGTAGAAAGAACATTTGAAATTTGGGCTGAAAACACAGATATAAATGATACAGTAAAATTCGTACCAAGTGTTGATGTAGGTTATGCTTGGAGAACTGAAATCGATTCAGCAAATCAAGATGAAACGAATAATTTACCACCAGCAGAATTAAAATTAAAAAGGTGGAATGAGCTCGATTGGGTAGATATATCCTCATCTACTACTCCTCAATTAAGTAATGATGGAAAATGGTACACAGCTTCAGCTTCAAATGTAGATCTATTAGGTAAATTCGTAATAGGAATGGACGGCGGAGGAAATATTCAACTTATGGCTAAGGTTTATTTAGAGGGTCCATATTATGATTCATTAATGACAACTGATTTAGCTAAATATAATTTATTACCTCGCACTCCAGACGATTTATATCCATATAATTTAGTTCAAAATAGAGCTAATGTAAGAGCTACAATTACATCTTTAGAAAATATTGTAGACTGGATAGTAATGGAATTTAAATCTGAAACTAAACAATCTCAGTATATTGCATTATTACTTCAAAGAGATGGTAATATATTAAATCCTGCCGGCGATACTTTAATTAATATCACTTCAATGGGCATAGACAGCGGCTCTTATCATATTGGTATATTGCATAGAAATCACTTACCTGTTTATACATTAAATGAGTATAAACTAAAATCAGAATATAGTGGCCAAAAGTTTGATTTTACAAAAACTTCAGATATTTATGGTAAAGAAGGCTCACTTAAAGCAATGGATATTAAAAATGGATTTATCCTTTATGGAATGGTAGCTGGCGATGTGAATGGTGATAATGTAATTGACGAAAAAGATTATGAAATCACATGGGAAAATAGAGATTTTGAATTTATTCGTTCTATTTACGACATAAATATGACTGGATATATAAATACAAAAGATATAAATTATCCTTGGAATAACCGCGGAAGAACTGCTAACATTCCTTAATAATTAATTTTACATAAAAAAATGAAATTCAATATTAAATATATTCTCTTATTCGTAGCTATTTATAGCATCTCGCTATTTAGTAATAATAATGCTATAGCTAAAGAAACAACTGATAGAGATACAATTGCTACAATTGCTCTTTCTGATGTAAAATTAATAAGTTCTACCGAACTTAGCTTTAAAATTAGATTAATTAGACATTCTGATAAATGGTTTAGTTTCGCAAATGGTACTTATCAAATAGTTTTCGATGTACCCGGAATAGACATTAACAGCGATTCAATGGATATTGTATTCACTGGGAATACCGATTTAAAGCTATATGTGAGTCCGGGTGGTGGAAATGAACTTCCTACTGATGCTTATATTATTAGACCTACAATAAATAATCAAAATAAGCGAATATCAATCTTTATTGCTGGTCCAGAGACATTTGCAGATGCAAAATATGTCCCAATTAATGATTCAGGGATAGTCCTAGGAGAATTTACAGTAAGAGGAAAAAATAATTTCTTAATGCCCGATAGATTAAGATGGCTCGAGCCTGTACAATTTTATCAAGCTTGTGCTTTTAAATTAGATCATGATAGCTTGCTTGCTCCTGGTGTGGTATATCAATATACAGATGCTAATTTAGAATTAAATGACACATTAAAACATTTTATTGTGTATCAAAATAATACTGACGAAAAATTTATTCTTGATTATTTTAGAGTAACTTATGAAGGTCAAAAAGTAGTTAATATAGATTGGAAGACATCGAGCGAACCTTTTAATGCTGGTTTTATTTTAAAGCGTGGAATTAGAACAGATCAATATATGAGCCCGGATTTAGTTAATTATACAGATACTATAGCCTCATATCCTCCTGATATTTTATATAAAGGTACAGGAAAAAATGGAATAGGTGGTTTATATTTTAAGCAAGATACTGTTCAGTTTCGTAATGTCGATTATTGCTATCAATTAGAATATGTTAAACGCAAATTTGAAGTAGATTCAGTTAAATTGCTAGCTCGCCAGTGCATAAATATTCCTAATGCTGTGATATTTTCTGCGACTTCTGCTCCAAATCCATTTACTGAGTATACTAATATCAATTTCTGGCTTGAAGATGATTCTTATGTTACGGCAGTAGTTAGAGATATTCGCGGTAGAGAGATTAGAACTCTATGCAAAGATGTCCCATATAAGTTTAATATGCGACAAGATCCTCACGTATTAAGATATGAAGCAGGTGCCGACGATGCTACAGGTATGTATGAGATTGTTATAATGGCTATTCCAATCAAAGACCAAAGCATTACTCAATCTAATGCTTATGTAAAAATTCAATTATTGAGATAATTGGCCGATAATATTAAAATATAAAGAGTTCTTAAAATAATTAGGATTCTTTTATTTTAATTTAATAAATATTTTATTATTAAAAGAAATCCTTTAGATTTATATAATCGTGAATAAGAAATTATTAGTATTAATTAGCTTATTTTTTATAAGCATAACGCAATTACTTTCGCAAGCACCACGTGGTGAATTTAGAACAGTTAATATTATAAATAACTTCGATACATTAATTGTTGATAGGACTCTTTCTGATTGGTGGTTCGGAATATCAGGTGGAGTATCCGGAGCCTTAAGTTTCGGTGATTTGGTCTATCCTGATGCAATTGAAGGAATAGATGTATTATCTACGAAAAAAATTCATTACAAACCGGGTACTGGTTTCGGAGGTTATGCCGGATTATATGGAGAATGGCTCCCAATTGACGGAATGTTTGGTGCTTATTTACGATTAAATTTATTTGACCAAAGGACATCAGAAGCTGATGGAGAAAAATTAAATGATTCAGCTCAGACAAAATTTGATAGCAAATATACATTAAATTATATTTCGATTTCTCCCGGAGTACGTTATAATTTACCAATTGAAAATTTATATTTAAATGCTGGATTAGATATTGATATTAATACATCATATTTAATAAATGTATTCCGCCATAGAGTAAACCCTGAGCCAATAGTCGATGAAATGAGGATGCCTTATGACCCAAATAGCATACGACTTGGAATAAATTTTGGAATTGGATATGATATTTTCATTGTAGATATGTATAATTTTATGCGTTCTTATATCAGCCCGCACCTAAGCGTACATATTGGTACAAAAGAGATATCTACTTTTAATTCAAGTAGAATTCCATTTATTGCAAAAGCAGGAATTAATTTTAAATTTAATATCGATCATAAAAAATACGATACACTATTGCTCGATGTTGATTATATTGAACCACCACGTTATATTGCTTCTTATAAAAAAGAATTAGGCGTGGAATTTGGTGGTTTCCAACCAGAAGAAAGATTATTTGCTGCTCTTAGAGAAGTACCTGAAAAAGAAAAGATAGAAGTTGTCGCTCAAATGGAGCCAGAAATTAAAAAAGAAGAAACTGTAAAAGTTACTCCTAAAGAAGAGCCTCAAAAGAAAAATATCGTAATAAACCCAAATCAGACGAGAATATTTTATTATCCAAGCTCTGAAGGTACTAACCTTACAAAAGTACAAAGAGAATATTTAGATGAATTAATAAATTACTTAAATAAAAATCCAAATGCTACTGTGAGAATATCAGGGCATTCAGATAACGCTGGTACTACTGTACAGAACCAACAACGCTCTGAAAGAAGAGCTACAAATGTCGTGCAATACTTAACAAGAGGTGGAATAGCTCGTCGTAGATTACTCGATAGAGGTCGAGGCGCTCTTGAACCAATAGCAGACAATACTACTGCTCGAGGTAGGGCAAGCAATAGAAGAGTTGAGATTCAAATCGTAAGATAATATTAGCAATAAAATTTTCAAAAGAAATATAATAAATAGAATTTAGGATTAAATATGGATAATAAGACAATTTGCATAGTCGAAGATAATATACCTATTAGGAAGTTATTCAGCACTATTCTAAAGAAAAGTGGTTATGAAATTGCAGATTTTGGAGATGGTGAAACTGCGATTGCTTGGCTTAAAGACAATGAGCCGTTAGTATTAATTTGTGATATTCTTTTGCCAGATATGAATGGTACTGAAATCATGAAATTTACAAAAACTATGCCTTATGGAAATAATATTCCGATAATAGCTGCTACAGGATTTTGCCAGATGAATGATAGAGAAAAATTTCTAGAAGATGGATTTGATGCTTTCATTTCAAAACCAATTAATACTGCTACATTTGTTCAAGAAATAGAAGCTTTTATTCAAGAAAAAAAAGATTCATTAAAATAATGAAATGAGATAAGAAATAGTATGGAAAATAATAAAAATTATTCAGCAAACAGCTATGAAGCTATATTAAGAGAAGCATCACAAACTAAAACCAAGGTAAATAGCTTTTCGAAGACATATCCAGCATTTATTGTATTACTTATATTTATTGCTTTAGCATTTTATGTACGTAGCACTGTAAAAGAAAATACTGAAAATCAATCAAAAGCAACTTTTGATAAAGCAGTAAACTCAGTAATGCTGAGATTAGAAAATAAATATAATTCTAATCTACAGGTACTTACTTCTATTCAAGGACTATATGATCAGTATGTGGAAGTAGTACGAGATTATTTCAAATTATATTCAAGCGTCCCTACTAGTACAAATGCCTCAATTAAATCTTTGATGTATGTACCTAAATTAAATGCTTCTGAAGTAGGAAATCACGTTTTTAATATGCAACGCCAAGGGCTATGGGAATATAATATTCATCCAGCTTCTACTGGGAATATAATTTACCCTGTGGAATTTATTGAACCTTTTGAAAAGAACATAAAACATTCAGGATATGATTTTATGTCTTCTCCTGATGATAAAACTGCAATAGAAAAAGCACGAGACAATAATATTATCACAGCTACTCAAGTAAGCAAAACCATTAATATGGAAAATGGCGGCTTCTATATTTTTGCTCCTGTATATAAGCAAAATTCAAATAGAGATTCTAAAGAAGCAAGAAATGCAAATTATAATGGTGTGGTAGTAGAAGAGATTGATGCTAATAGATTTATTCTTGATGCTCTTGGAGGTAACTTCCCTTCAGACACAAGTATAGTGTTTCAATTATTCGATGGGAAATCTCTCATTTATAAATCTTCTAATTATGATAAATACAATGCAGACGACTTAAAAGATTTCAATTCTACCGAAATATTAAATATCGCAGATAGACAAATTGAAGTAAAATTCTCTACAATACCAAATTTTAGAGATTGGCTAACAAGGAATTTGCATAACATATTGTTCTTGATTACTCTTATTCTCGCAATTTTATTCTTCCTATTTATTTATTCTGTAACTACAAGTCGCGCAAGAGCTTTAGATTTAGCAGAAAGAATGACACGTTCGCAAAGAAGAATATTAGAATCATCAAAAGATATTATCTCTGTACTTGATTTACAAGGAAATTGGAAATCTATCAACCCAGCTACAGAATTAATTTTTAATTTAAATAGCGAGCAATTAATTGGAAAAAGTATTTCTGAATTATTTTTAAATCCGCAAGATTTTGAAAATTTACAGAAACAAGTCCTTGCAATTACTAACGAAGATACTATTAGTGATGATTATGAAATGAAGTCTATTAATAATCCTGATAAATGGATTAGTTGGAACTTAACAGTATCAAAACCAGATGGACTTGTTTATGCAGTCGGTAGAGATGTTACTTTAGAAAAACTTGCTGAAAAAGAAGCTATCTTAAAAAGCAAACAAATGGAATTAGCTGGACAATATACTCGCGAAGCAAGTGAATTTAAATCTTACTTTATGACAAAATTAAGCCATCAGATGCGTAACTCTCTTACTGGTATAGTCGGTTATTTGCAACTGCTTAATATGAAATTATATGAAAATGAAGAAGAGCAAATGTCCTTTATTTCTCTTGCTGAAGAATCTTCAGAAGAATTATTTACATTCGTATCAGATTTAGTCGATGTTGCTGATACAGCCGCAGATGTGAGAACTAGAATTGACAGCTTAATTGTAAAAGATTTAATTACAAAATCTATCAATAAATATAAGGCTGAACATGAAACAGCACCTGAAATTACTACAACATTCTTAGACGAAGGCGAATTTCCAGCGAAAGTAATTGTAGATTCTAATTATATCGATAAAGCAATGCAAAAGATATTATATGCAATTACTCAAGGAGTAGAAAAATCAGATTTACAAATAGCTGCTACTGAAAATACTTACGAAGGAGCGACTGAAATTCAAATGATGACTGATGGAAATGCACTAGTTTCTGAAATGATAGGAATATATAAAGCAAATACTAATAATATTATTCCAAATCTAAATAGAGATAAAAATGATATTCTATTGAATTTAGCTATTGCTTCATCTGTAATTAAAATGATGAATGGTACTATGAGTGTAGAGACTTTCGGACCAACTGAAGGAAACGTAATTCAAATTACTTTACCAATTAATAAAAAGACAAAATAAAGTTATAATATTGTAATATTAAAAGACCTACTTCTAATTAGAAATAGGTCTTTTTTTTTGATTAAATATATCGTTTTTTTAATTGTTTGCTACCGATGAGCAACTATCTGAAGATGCGCAACAAGCACAATTGCCAGAATGATTGCTAACTGCAGCAGGTGCTGATGTATGAGAATGTTTATAGTCAGTCTCATAGAAACCTTTACCATTGAAAATAAGTCCAATGTTTTTACTTATTTGTCTTTCAACTTGTCCTTCACCTTTGATTTTTTGGTCACAAATTTCCATTGGGCAATTTGTTAATGCATCAGCTGTAATTCTCTGACGATATTCGAATACTTTGCCGCATTTATGACATTTATATATATATGTTGGCATTTTAATACGTTTATTATTATAAAATTAGTTATTATCAATTAAAAATAAAATAGAATTAGAAATTAACAAATCCTACTTTTTTATATACTTTTCTTAAGGTCTTTCTTGCTTGTATTGATGCTTTTTCAGCTCCATATGTTAAAATCTCTTTAAGAGCTTTTTCATCTTTTCGCACAGAAAAATATTTATCTCTAATAGGAGCAATTAATTCTGCGACAGCTTCTGCTACTGCAATTTTAAAATCACCATATCCAGCTCCACTAAATTCTTCTTCAATAGCTTGGTAATTTTTACCTGTCGCAATGTAATATAATGACATTAAATTAGAGATGCCAGGTCTAGATTCATCGTATTTTATTTCAGAACCTGAATCAGTTACTGCGCGTTTGATTTTATTTTTAATGGTAGTATCATCATCATTTAAGAAAATACTTGCATTACTATTGGAGTCAGATTTAGACATTTTTTTGCTAGGGTCTTGCAAACTCATTATTTTTGCTCCTAACTTCACAATATACGGTTCGGGAACAATAAAAGTTTCAGAATAATTATTATTGAATCTTTGAGCTAAATTACGGCATAATTCTAAATGTTGTCTTTGGTCTTCGCCAACAGGCACTAAATTAGCTTGGTAAAGTAAAATATCCGAAGCCATTAAAACAGGATATGTAAATAATCCAACATTTATATTTTCAGCGTGATTTGCAGATTTATCCTTAAATTGCGTCATTCTCGAGCATTCGCCCATTCCTGTAAATGTATTTAATACCCAAGTGAGCTGAGAATGTTCTGGCAGATGAGATTGGATAAATAAAATTGATTTTTCAGGATCTACTCCGCAAGCGATAAACATTGCTGCAGTATCGAGAGTAGATTTTCGTAAAACAGCAGGAGTTTGTCTAACTGTGATAGAATGCAAATCTGCTACCATATAATAACAATTAAACTCATCTTGCATTGCAGCCCAATTCCTTAAAGCTCCAGTATAATGACCGATTGTAAGAATTCCTGATGGTTGAATACCACTTAAAATTATTTTTTTTTCTTCGTTTTGAAACGAATTTTCCATTCTAATTTGATTATTATTTTATAAAAAAGATTACAAAATTACGAAATTATTCCTAATTATTATATATATTCTTACTATTACGAATATTCAAAAATATTGGAAATTGTAAAAATTTATGATAATTCAGGAGGTAATGAGTCAATAATTTCGCTATTATCATCTAAATCATCAGATTCTGAAGTAAGCACTATAATTGCTTTCTCGCGTTCTTCCTCTTTGACATAGATTTTAATAATAGCATTTTTACCTATAGTCATCAATTTAGCGCTATCAATGTAATTCATCATCTGTGATTCGATATTTTCGCTCATTAACTTCCCTCTAATCATTTGAGCATCGAATTCATTAGTTATTTCACAAAGTAACACCCAAGTACTATTATCATCGAATTTAATGTAGCTTTTTTCTGTTAAGTCTGGAAAATTCATTTTTTTATCTTCTTATTAATTCTATATTTTAAATATTGACGGTAGAAATAGTCTTTTAATTTATTGAAAATACTATAAATAATAATATGATAATAATTCACAAAAAAAATATTATAAATA
>CALLXS010000073.1 GCA_937875295.1 uncultured bacterium
ATTTTAGTTTCGCTAATATTTTGATATGCTTCAGTTAAAACCTCGTCATCGCTATATACTTCCCATTGATTTCCATTTTGAGCTGCATACATAAATTTATCATTTTGCATAAAGCCCATTGGTTTTATACCATCATAAAGGTGACTTTCTTTTCCGTTAATATTCATAACATAGCTATTTCCACGATTGCTTACATAAGCATATTTGTTTCCACGTTGATTAATAAAAAACTCACCAACTCTTTTATTTAAAATGATTTTATTATTATTCATGTATAAATATTCTTGATTGGATTCAGTATATGAATATGCTAGCTTATCTCCAATTCTACTAAATTTAATATCTCCTACTTCATAAGCATTAATTGAAATTTTATCATCGTTTGTAACGACATTCCATCCACTATTCATTCTTGCAAAATAGGCATATTTTTCGCCGCTTGGAGAAAAAGTCAACTTTTCAGCATCGATATATGATTCAGATTCTTCTCCATTTATCCATACTCGAAATTGTCCAGTGAATGGTGCGGTAATTGCCCACCAATTGCGGGTGGAATCAATTCCAAAATCAACAAGAGGTACAGAACCATCTAATATGACTTTTTCAATCTTATCTTTGCTATATAATCTTATTGAAGAAATAGCAATTAGCACAATCGATATTATGATAATATTTTTTTTCATTATTTATTCATCTTCCTTTTTTTCTTTATATATGTATAATTTTTCGTTTTGTTTCACCATTCCATAAGTTTCTCTAGCTATTCTTTCAATTTCAGTAGTATCAAATTTTAATTTGTTGATTCTCGTATTTAAAGAATCATACATTATATCTTCTTTTATGATTTTGGCTTTTACTTCTTTTTTGGTGAAATAATTTTTAATCATTACAATTAGTCCATAATCTGAAAAAATAAAATTAATTAACAAGATACCTCCCGCACCATATATAAGTATTTTGCGAAAGTTTTTATTTAAAAAATCAATACTTTTTTCAATATATCTTGATATTTTCTTAATTATTTTCATTTTTTCCAGTTTAGAAAAAAAAACAAACAATTCTTATAAAAAAAGTACAGAGTCATTTTTATCAAACAAACTCTGTACTTTAGAATTTATTTAAAAAGCTATAAATTAAAATTTTCTTAAAACATTTAGTAAAGCATCGATTTCTTCTTTAGTGCGAAGTTCAGTAACTGCTATCAAGAGACCTTGTTTGCAATTTTTAAATCGAGATGTATCTACACCAGCTAAAATTCCTTCTTTCAGTGCTGCTTCAGTAATTTCTTTTGCAGGGACAGGTGTTTTCACTAAAAATTCTTTAAAGAAAGGTTTATCATTTAATAAGCTGTAGCCTTTAATTTTCTTAATTTCATTAGCTAAATAATGAGCTTTTTGGAATGACTGTTCTGCTACTTCTTTAATTCCTTCTTTACCCATTGTAGCCATATATACAGTAGCAGCGAGCATATATAGTCCTTGGTTCGAGCAAATATTAGATGTAGCTTTTTCTCTTTTTATTTGCTGTTCTCTAGTTTGGAGAGTTAAAACAAAACCGCGTTTTCCTTCAGTATCTTCTGTTACGCCGCTTATTCTGCCGGGTATTTTTCTTAATAAATCCATAGTAGTAGCAAAAATGCCTAAATATGGACCACCGAAACTCATAGGAATTCCTAATGATTGCCCTTCGCCAACTACAATATCTGCTTTATATTTATTAGGTGATTCTAAAATACCCAATGAAATAGGATCAACAATTGCAATATATAGACTAGAATTTTCGTGAGCAATTTTTTCAATTTCAAATACATTTTCTAAATTACCATAAGGATTTGGATGCTGAACAATTACTGCTGCAGTATCTTTAGTTACTGTTTTTTTAAGTAATTCTATATCGCATAAACCTTCATCATTTTCAATATAATCAAATTTAAAATTTTTACCAACGCATTCAGATTCCATTACGATACGATAATTAGGATTCATAGAGCCAGCAATTACGAAATGTGTCTTTTTATTATGTGCATTAGCTAAATAGCAAGATTCAGCAATTGCAGTACCAGCATCATACATAGATGCGTTTGATACATCCATTCCAGTCAAAGCACAAATCATAGATTGAAATTCATACATTGCTTGCAGAGTACCTTGAGATACTTCAGCTTGATATGGTGTATATGCTGTCTTGAAGGCAGGATTATCTATAATTGCATTCACCAAAGAAGGTATATAATGATTATATGCTCCTCCTCCATTAAAGCAAACATATTTATCTGCTGAATTATTCATTTTTGCATATGAATCAATCATTTTAATTGCTTCCATTTCAGAAAGAGCTGGAGGCAAATCTAATTCTTTTTTTAATCTTACTTGCTCAGGGATTATTTTTATTAAATCCTCAACTGAATTTACTCCAATTTTTTTGAGCATTTCATTTATATCTTGTTCTGTATGTGGAACGAAATTCATTATATCTCCGAAATTTCTATATGTATTGTTTAATTATTCTTTTGTTAAATTTTACTATTTTATTTCTAACTATTATTTTAAATATTTAGTTATGCAAATTACAACTATTTTAAGAAAAATTCAAATATTATAAATAAATAAATGTCATTTTTTAAATGAAATTATTTTAATTACTATTATTGATAATAAAAAGAAGAAAAACTACATATAACAAAGAGAATATAAAAAATGAAATTATATTCAATACCATACAAAAAATACCTTATTAAAATAATAGAATCTAATGATGTTCAAAAAAAACTTAATACCAATTTATTACTAAATAGTGTATTTTTATTGTTATCAATGATAAAATTACTACCAAATTTAATATCATAAGATAAATCTCGGCACTCTACAAAATGAAAAGTCCTGTAATTCGATATTTACAGGACTTTTATTATTAAAATATATGAATTTTATTCTTTAACTAATTTAATAAAATTATTAGTGTTGTTTCCTATCAAATTGACTAAATATACTCCAGAAGGATAATTAGTTAAGTCAATTTTTATATCTTTATTATTTGAGAAAAATTTATTTTGCGTAAATAATAAATTTCCGTCCATAGATAATACATTAAAATAATCGAACTGATAATCATCTAATACTTGAATATAGAAAATATCCTTAGATGGATTAGGAAAAACTGATACGCTTGCAAATTCAATTGGACTATCTACACTATTAACTAATGGATTAAATACGATGTATTGAGGAATTATTTGTTCAGTATTACCTACATTATCAACTCCAAGAGCATAAAATCGATAGTTAATATTTTTATTTTGTTCTATTGGATATTTAATATGATTTAAATTCTCACCTACGAAGGAATAGTTTTGTCCCTCATCTGTAGAGACATAGAATAATTGATGTCGTACTCCAGAACCTTTTTCGTTATCATTAGAATTACAATAAACCGTAACAGAATCTTCACCTTTAATATATTTAAAAGATTGCATTGATGTGGTTGGTTCGATTTGATCTATTACATTTACCCAAGTATTTGTTACAATTGCTGGGTTTTTATCAAAAACTATGGTAGCTTTGTTTTCAACTCTGGTACCTGTTACTCTATGTTCTGGTTTTAGTTCTACTGAGAAACTTACATATCCTTCACCTTCAGGAGGAGTCATATTTGGTGGAAGTTCAATACCTTCAATTTCCCATATAAGTTTATTATCTATAATATTTGTTTTCCAATAGTAATTATCACCTTGATGGCTTGTAGATTCGAATTTAACAGTACTTACATCAAATACTTCTGAGAGTGCATCTTCAATATAAATTCTATAAGCAGGAGCGGTAGCTTCTTTCTTATTTTCAAAATTAATTATATAATGTAACCTTTTTGCATTGTAAATATAATTATTATCTCCATATCCTACAAAACCTAATTTTTCATTAGGATCCCAAGACGCTACAACTTTATCAGCGGCAAATTTTCCATCAGCTACTGCAATATTTTTTTGTGATTTGTCTTCCTTTATTAATCCAGTTTCTTTATAAAACCAATAATATAACCTCCGGCGGAAAGAACTACCCACGTAAGAAACTGTTTCAAGTGCATCACCAATTTTATAAGCGACTGCAGTTACAGGATTTAAAGAAAGTGCTTTCTCTGCTCCTTTTTTGATTAATGATTTCGTAGCATAGACACCAATCCCGTCTTTTTGTTTAGTCATTCCTAATTCTTCTACTGTTAGATTCAAAGCATTTGCATATAATTTAGCTTCATTAGCATCTAAATCTACTTTTTCATTTACCTTATCACATACATAATCTTTAATTTTATCACTTGCTACTGTTACTACTACTCCGACAATCAAAGCAGTCCCTATAAATTGTAATTCATCTGTTTCTTTCAGTTGAGTTTCACATTGATCTTTTATTTTTCCATTAGAGTTAGCTACTCCTTCCACATAGACTTTAAAGGTATATGTTTCAAAAGGATCTAAATATGGAACAAAGAAACTCTGTACTGAATCTTTTGCTTTACCAACATCTTCTGGTTTTAATACAATATCTCCATTGTTGCTCGGAATTACTGCTTTTGAGAATATAATGTCAGTCGTGAAAGCTATAGTAGTGACAAACGCATCAGTGCGTTGATTGCTAATATTCTCTAAAGATACTGTGTAGCAAGTAGGCACACCTCTACGAATCGATTTACTTCCATTGACATTACAACGAATAGGAGAACCTGCTAAATGAGTTAGCAACCCATATTTTAAACTATATCCACCATAGCCACTCCATCTTGTTAGCTCGATATAGTATGTACCTTTTGCTAAATCTGAAATAATTAAAACTTCGTCTTTACTAACTTTATCCCCCAAATGTTTATAACTTCTTTGAGTAAGTTTATCTTGGTTATCCTTAGTATATAACTTAATAGAGTTCATTTTTAAAGTCTCTTCTGTATTTATGGTGAATACAGCCTCGCCATCCTCTGTTACTTCTATCTTATACCAAAACGTATCTCCGCTTTCTTTTGTATAAGAATAATTTTTAGTTTCTCCTTTTAAAATTAATTCAGAAGTTTCCGATGTGGTGCCTGGTGATGCAATTAAAGAAATTGTCCCTAATAATATTAGTAGCATTGTAATAATATAGCTCATAAAGCTATTATTATTTCTAGCAATCATTACAATATCTCCTATAAAATGATATGAATATAATTTTTGATTTAATCAACTCACAACTAAAGCTGTGATTTGATTTTTTAATTTCTGTTTCTTAAACATATATCTGACCTATTTGATTTCCCAATATTACTGACGTTATTTATAAAATATTTATAAAATATTGAATAATATTTTTTTTATTTAGTTAAATCTGGATTTAAATTATTCTTATTCCTTGATTCTGTTTCTAATCTTTTTTTATAATCTTTTAATTTCTGGCTAACTTCATTATCAAAAGTAGCAATAATTTGGGCAGCTAATATACCAGCATTTTTACCGGCACCGATTGCAACTGTAGCGGTAGGTACTCCGGCGGGCATCTGTACAATAGATAAAAGTGAATCGATCCCGCTTAGCATTTTAGACTGAATTGGCACTCCGATTACTGGTAAAATAGATGTAGCAGAGATCATTCCAGGTAAATGTGCAGCTCCCCCAGCACCTGCTATTATTACTTTTAAACCTCTATCGGCTGCATTTTTGCCATATTCTATCATATCAAATGGTGTGCGATGAGCAGAAACTACTTTCATTTCATAAGATATTCCAAATTCATTTAGCATATTTGCTGCATCTTTCATTGTAGGTAAATCAGAATCGCTCCCCATAATTATTCCTACTTTTGCTATTTTTTCTGCCATAATAATTCCTTTAAATTTATATTTTCACACTATTTAATAATCAATGTGCAAAAATACATATTTTATTTTAAATTAACTAATTTAATTATAA
Organism: uncultured bacterium; assembly: GCA_937875295.1. Classification (GTDB taxonomy): domain Bacteria; phylum Bacteroidota; class Ignavibacteria; order Kapaibacteriales; family UBA2268; genus CALLXS01. Next base: position 5,930 of record CALLXS010000073.1, read on the forward strand.
ATGTCTGAATGATCATAAAAAAAAGCTCTATAAACTAATATAGAGCCTTTTTTTATTTAATGTCAATTATTGCAAATTTACTTTTGAATAATAAAGTTTCCGGAATTAATTACTTTGCCATTATTTAGAATTGTAAAATAATAACTTCCATTTGAATAATTTGATGTAACGACACTATAATTACTTCCATTAAAAGTATCAGAAAATACTGGTGTACCTAATTCATTATAAAGGATAATTTTATTGTCGCTTGTATTATCATTTAGATTGATATTAATAAAATCTTTAGCAGGATTAGGAAATGCACTTGAAGTATTTTTCCAGACCTGAACGGAACCAGTTTTCGAAATAATAAATGTAACGCTATAAGTAATCTTCTCTTCTACATTCTTTGCATTAAATACACTTACATCAAAAATGGAAGTACCTTCTACAGGGTCAGAAATAAAATCATTTAATAGCGCAATATCAAAAACACGATTAACTTCTGTATCATTTGGCTTTATTGTGAAAGTACCTGTAGTAAATGTATTTAATTGTGGAGGATAGCATATACCGGGAATGCAAATTTGAAATCTTGCACTTGAATTCATCTGAATTGGGACAAATTCAATTTTAACATCAAGATCGGCTCCTGATGTATTGATAATATAACTAAAAGCTTTTAAATCGATATCATTTATAGTGCCTTCAACTAATTTTTGGCTTTTAGTATCAATTTCAAAACTTTGAGAAAAAACTCTATTTATTCCTAATAATAATATTGCCGATAATATTATAAATTGTAACTTTTTTTGCATAATTGCGTCCTTATGATTGTAAATAAATTTCTATTATATATTACAATAGATGCTTTAAATTGTAAATAAGTTACAAAAATATAAATAAAATTTTAATAATAAGGCAAAAAAATGAAAATGATGAAAAAAAACTTAGTACTTTTAATTTCTGCTATAGCATTATTCTCTTTCTTTAATTTAAATGCTGAAGAAAACAATTTAAAACAAATTGCAAATGCTAAAGTTAAAAATCTTAAAGGCGAAGTAGTAAATACGGAAAATTTCTCCAATGAAGGGAAACCTTATATCGTTACATTTTGGGCTACTTGGTGCAAACCATGCATTTCTGAGATGAAAGCTATAAGCGAAGTTTATACGGATTGGCAAGAAGAAACTGGTGTGAAAATATTTGCTGTATCAATTGATGACACAAAAAGCTCTAAAAATGTAGCTCCTTTTGTAAAAGGTCGCAAAATCCCATTTGATGTCTACTTAGACGAAAATAGTGATTTCAAACGTGCTATGAATGTTAATAACCCTCCTCATACTTTCCTATTTAATGGAAAAGGTGAAATTGTTTGGCAACATAATGGTTACGCTCCTGGTGACGAAGAAGTCCTTTTCGAACAAGTTAAAAAATTAACTCAAGAATAAATTTCTTTATTAATATAAAATAATATTTAAAAATTAAGAGATTGTCATAAGTTTTATGGCAATCTCTTTTTTCATTTTAATAAAAATATAACTTTTACTAATTCTTTCTACATACAGTAGTTGCATTTGCTTGGCAGGTCGGAGTCACTAAAATAGATTGTATCATTACTGATGGTTTTCGCGTGCAAGCAAAAATTACAATATCAGCAATATCTTCACCAAATAGCGGAGTTACTCCATTATATACTGTATCTGCTCTATTCTTATCACCATGGAAACGTACTTCTGAGAACTCTGTATTAACCATACCAGGGTCAATTTCAGTTACTCTTATATTTGTACCATTTAAATCAATTGCAGCAGATTTTGAAATTGCTCTTACTGCATGTTTAGTTCCACAATATACTGAACCACCCGAATATGGTTCATATCCAGCAATCGAACCAATATTTACAATATGCCCGGAGTCACGCTCTATCATTTTCGGAATTATAATTCTAGACACATATAAAAGTCCTTTTATATTTGTATCAATCATTTCTTCCCAATCTTGCAAGTCAGCATCAAATATCTTTCCTACGCCCCTTGCAAGTCCTGCATTATTAATTAATATATCTATATTTCTAAAATCATCAGGTAGTTCATCAAATGATTTTTTTAATATATTATAATTTCTTACATCAGCTTCGATAGTATGAATTTTAATAGAATATTTATTGCTCAATTCATCTTTTAATTGAGTTAATTTTTCTTTACGGCGAGCCAATAATATTAAATTAGCCCCTTCGATAGCAAAAGCCTCTGCACATGCCTTACCAATGCCGGATGAAGCACCAGTAATTAATACATTTTTATTTTTTAATTTCATTATATAATTAGCCTATATTTTGTTTATATTTTGTAAATTAATTTTAGCTGTTTAGAATCATTTTAATGTTTAATGTTTAATGTTTCCTACTTTATATACATATCCGGGTAATTCCCTTTCAAAATAATCACTTACATTTTGTTCGAGTTCAATTATTTCTTTGTTATTAATATTTTTTATTAGCCCGAAATTTTGAAACATTTCGATTAAATCAGCAGTAGCTACATTTCCTGTTGCTTTTTTAGTAAAAGGGCATCCGCCTAATCCACCAAATGCAGATTCATAATATTTCGCTCCTGCTAAATATGCAGCATAATTATTTGCTATACCCATTCCAAAAGTATTATGGAAATGGCAGGCTAATTCAATATCATTGGCTTTAGCTTTAATATTTGTATACATCCTTTTTACTTGTTCCGGATTAGCATATCCAGCCGTATCAGCTAAGCTAATTAATCTAATTCCTGCATCTAAGTATTTATCTACTATAGAATACACTTTATTTTCATCAATATCTCCCTCGAAGCCACAGCCAAAAGCACTTTGCACTGATACTTGGCACATTTTTCCATCTTTAATAGTATCTTGAGCAATTTTTATTATTCTATCCACTGCTTCGTTAACGCTCATTCTTGTATTTTTTTGAGAATGAGTTTCTGAAGCAGAAGCTCCGAAACATACCATATCCACACCACAATTAATTGCTCTTTCTAAGCCTTTTTCGTTCAATACTAAACCGCTGAAAATGACTTTTCTATTAGGATATTTTTTATTAATTTCAATAAATAAATCATCTGAATCAGCCATTTGTGGGACTTTCTCTTTATGTACAAAAGACCCCACTTGGATAATATCGATATTTGAATTAATTAATTTATCAATCCATTCTAATTTTTTATCGAATGGTACTACGGTTTTTTCCATCTGAAGACCGTCTCTAAGCCCAACGCTATGTATTTTAATTTCGTTCATAAGATATAAATATTTAATTATGTAATTATTTTTATATTCAAAATTAATTATATCATTTGATATTCCCAAAAATATAATTAAATTTTTATCATTTTTTCATTATTTATTATTAAAAATCTTTACTTATTTCATTTATTTTAATTGTTTTAGCTAATATAATTTAATTTGAATAATAAGTTATTAATTATTTTCGTAATTTTGTAAATTATTTAATATCAATGACAACTTTATTTAATTTTTCTCAAAAATGGCTAAAAATAAAACAAACGATCCAAAGAAAAGCACAACTAAAAATAAAACTGAAGTTACTACTAATAATATTGAACATAACACTGATGAAATCTTATGTTCATTTTGTGGAAGAGGCGTTAATGAAGTTGAAGGACTTATTGAAGGACCTAACAAAATCTATATTTGCGACCAATGCTCAGAGCACACTTCAAAAATATTCAACGGTAGAAAACATATAGAAACAGAATACTCAGTAAATCCTAATACTAAATTATTAACACCATCGCAAATAAAATCAAAATTAGATGAATATGTAATTGGTCAAGATTATGCTAAAAAAGTGCTATCAGTAGCAGTATATAATCATTATAAAAGAATCAATTTTTTATCTGATAATTCTGATGAATTTAGCGGTATTGAGCTTGAGAAAAGTAATGTATTACTTTTAGGTCCCACAGGAAGTGGAAAAACTCTTCTCGCACAGACATTAGCTAGAATATTAAATGTCCCTTTCGCTATTGCTGATGCTACTACACTCACTGAAGCTGGTTATGTCGGTGATGATGTTGAAAATGTAATTCTATCCTTATTGCAAAAATGTAATAATGATGTAACTGCTGCAGAAAATGGAATAATATATTTAGATGAAATAGATAAAATATCACGGAAAAGCGAATCTACAAGCATCACAAGAGATGTATCAGGCGAAGGAGTGCAGCAAGCTTTACTTAAAATATTAGAAGGTACGATTGCAGGCGTTCCTCCCGGTGGTGGCAGAAAGCATCCTGAACAAAGACTAATCCAAATTAACACAAAAAATATTTTATTCATTTGTGGAGGTGCTTTCGATGGATTAGAGAAAATTATAGCAAAAAGATTGAAAAATACAGTAATCGGTTTCACTGCTGATAATTCATCGAATGAAAGAGATTCATTTGAGCTTTTGCAAAATGTAGAGCAAACAGATTTAATGAAATTCGGATTAATCCCGGAATTAGTTGGAAGACTACCAATAATTGCTCCGTTGGAAGAATTAAACGAAGTCGCACTTCATAATATTCTTACAAAACCTAAAAATGCCATTTATAAACAGTATCAAAAATTATGCAAAATGGATGGTTTTGACTTAGAATTCGATGATTCGGCTTCTAAATATATAATTGAAAAAGCAAAAGAGAGAAAAACTGGTGCTAGAGCTTTACGCTCAATTATTGAAGATATTATGCTTCCAGTTATGTTCTCCCTACCGGATAAAAACAAAAGCAAAAAGAAAATTATAATAAATAAAGATTTTATTGAAAATAAAATTGACTTTAAAAATTTAGAATTTAAATAAAGATTATAAATAATAATAATTTATAATTTACGTTAAAAACAATAATTATTTTTTTATTAATATAAGATAGGATCACAAATGAAATCTCAAAACTTCATTAAAGTACTTTTCGTACTTATTTTTAGTATTGTTTTAATTTCTTGCGCTAAAAGCGAAAAAGACAAAGTCATTGCATATAACAATGATATTACAGAATGGGTATCTTCAGATGGATTTTTAAATGAATTAAAAGAAAAGGTAAAAACTCCTGAAGGAATTTTCCAATTTTTAGAGCAAAAAAGAAATGAAATAGCTCAAAAAAATGGATTTAAAGATTATGTTGAAGCAGAAAATGTAATCAAAAAATATGCTAATGACGAGGATATGCGTCAATCATTAGCTGACAGAGAAGCTAAGTTTAGCCAAGCAATGACAGAAAAAGTTACTAAAATACAAGAAGAATTAATAAAAGCTACTAATCCAGTAACAGATGCCATTGATGAAGCATTAAAAGACACTTCGGTAATTAAAGAAGGTGTAAAAAATGCAGCTAAAGAAATTAAAGATGGAACTAATAAAGCTGTAGACGAAATTAAGAAAATAGGTAAATAATTTTTTATTAATCTAATTATTAAAAATCGGTTTGAAATTTAGATTCCAAACCGATTTTTTTATTCAATAATATTATTTATTTATTAATATTTATGTATTGCTCTATGCATAAATTTTCTAGATTCAATTAATTTTTTGCTTTCTTCTAAGGATAATAATTTCTTATCGAGTCCTCTATCTTTCTCATCTTTTAGCATATTAACAAAATGTTCGATAATTTTATCAGTGAATATACCTTGTTTAGTATATAATTCTTTATTTTTTTCTAATAATTCAGCACTTTCTTCGCAACAAGTTGGAAGATTCTCTAAATGATCATATTTAGGTGAATTAATATTGCCTACAGCATAACTTTTTTCAGCTAATTTTAGTGATTCTTCCTTATGTTCAAATCCCCAATTTGCAGCAAGAGCTAATGATGCTAAAACGAATTGCGGGAATGCACTACCATCAGGAGTTCTAATTTCAACTGTTTGGCGAGTATCACTTTGCTTAATTTTTTCAGTTTGTTGTGGATTAATTTTTTGTGCCAAATTATTTACATTTGTCCACCCGAGAGGTACCCTAATCATAGCAGAGCGGTTGCTTTCGCTCCAGCATACTTTTGTAGGAGCTTCTTGTCCTGGTACTAATCTTAAATATGCTGCAGCTACCGTATTTCCGAATGCAGTAATTGTCGGAGCATAAGTAACTAGCCCGCCAATTAATATTCTTGCATCTTCTGATAATTCATTCTTCTCGTTTAGCATAATATTTTTACCATCTTTCATTAATGCCATATGGAAATGCATACCGCTACCAGCGTGGCCAACTTCAATTTTTGGTACAAATGAAGCAGTATATCCATTCTGATATGCAATATTTCTAATTATCCATTTTGCTAATGAAATTATATCACCTACATCTTCAGCAGGAGTCAATAAAAATTCTATTTCTACTTGTTCAGCTGATTTCCCATTTATTTCAGGCAATTCGCTTACTATATTATCAAGCACGCCTACTTCATTATGAGCATATTTCACATTTCCACATACTTGCGAAATTACTGTCAATATTTCAGTCATTACTTCAGTAGTTTTACTAAATGGTGCTGATTGATGATAGGCTTTTTGCTTTTCATTTGGGAATAATTTAGTTGGTTCGTCTCCGATTAAAAAGAATTCTAATTCACCTAAAGCATATAATTTCAAGCCGGTTTTATCTGTAAATAATTTTGTAGCATTATATAAAACACTATCTGGTGTATAAGCAGCTAATTCGCCATCAGCTGTCAAGAATCTACACATAAAATCGATGCTTCTTTCATCAAAAGGATTGATAAAAGCTGTCTTATAAAGTGGAATTACGTATAAATCAGATTTCCCTACATCAACTATACCTTTAAATAGTGATGAACCATCTACTCTTTCACCTTCGGTAAGAAGTAATTCTGCATGATCTCTATCGAAAATTGGAATTTTTAATTCTTTAATTCTGCCATCTAAAGCAGTATAATGAAAAGTGATTCTTTCTATATCGAAAGATTCGATGACATTTAATAAATCTTCTCGTGTAAAATCTTCTTTATTTTTTTCTAAGAAAAGAGAAATAGGATTAGTAATTCCGAATTGCTCGAATTTTTTCATTTAAAAACCTTTTAATATTTGTTAATAAGAAATTCCTGAATTATAAAATTAAAGTTGAATTTATATTATTTATGTTATAACGTCTGTTTATCTTTATTTATTGTTTTTAATTTGTGAATATATTATTTTCCTTAATGATAGGCAAAATATGTTAAATAGATCTCTTTAGAACAAATAGAATTACATTTAAATTGATTGTTTCAAAAATTATTAATTATTTTCTATTCATTGTTTTTTGAATTAAACATAAAAAAAGAGCTACCTAACACATATTAAGTAGCTCTTTTATAGATTTTGTATTAAGTTTTGAAATTATAATACAAATGATAATTCTGATTGAGGAGTTCTACAGTCCATATCAGTACCACGAGATCTATGGTCGATAATTTCTGAAGTTACCCCTACAGCTCTACCTAATAAGAACAATATAAATACTATTTCCTGCATATCGAGGTCAGATATCTTATTGTTAACATAATCATTCCATAGTAATTTAAGTGCGATTACTGAAATTACTGCATCTACATTCACACAAAAGATATTTTTTGTAGCTCCTTCGTGGAATAGCGAAATGACTAATTTATGGTAGAAATCTAGGAAGACATTATAAATACCTTTGTCAGTTAATTCTTTACTTACGAATTGCTCGCGAGGGTCATAATTAACATCTTTTCCTTTGAATACAGGGTGATTAATACAAGGAATTTTAGCATAAGATAAATTGCCTGATTCTTTGCTATTTTTCTTAAACTCAATATATTTCTTAGAAGTATCTGTAGCGATATTTTCTAAATCGATTGAGTGGTTTTTGTCGCCTGGATTCTTAAGAGTTTTCTTATCAAATTTTTGTAATAAGAAATCAACTGCTTCAAATCCATTTCCACCATGAGCAAATCCAGTATTTAGCATAAATCCTGCAAATGCTGTTGGAATATAATTCTTAGCAGAAACTGATTCTTTTGCACCTTTAGCTGAAATTGTTCCTGGTCCATTTGATAAAGTAAGACCAATTAAATATTTTAGCTCAGTTAGTTCTATATCGCTTGGTTCACGGTTAAATAATATTTTAAAAATATTATTTGTGAATGATTCAGTCGATTTAGATGGTTTCATTTGAGTAAGTTCTTGCCAATATTTATTTTTGTTTTTATCTATTACAGAGAAAGCAACTAAATTAGCAATTACATAGAAATAAGCTAGAGCATCTTCACAAGTCTCGCGAGAAATGCGTTTTTCGAGCATTGGTTTCCAGAATAGACTTAATGAAAGTGCTGCGAGCATGAATTCAAATTTATCTTTAATTTGTGATTTCTTATCTTCGCTTAATTTAATAATAAATTGAGCAAGCAATACGGCTTCATTTTTAGTTTTTGTTCCTTTTACATGATCTAATAAATATGTACCAAGAGGATTCTCTTCAACTGCTTGTTTTGAGAAGAATTCTTTTTCAATGAATTTAATCACTTCTGCAGGATATTCTTTAGTTTTTTCATCGATTCCATGCTCACGAATTAAATTAATAATCATTGTCGAATATCTTTTAGTTTTCTTGATATATTCATTATTTCCAATAGTAAGAAGTGGTGCTGCTAAATATGCATTTGGAGAAGCTCCGTGTTGTTTTGCATATTCTTTTGCTTGCATTTTCTCTTTATCTACTTTTAGTAATAAATTTAACAAAAGGTTAATTGTATCAATTTGTGATTTTTCAGGAAGAATTTTCGCAATATTGAAATAAACCATTTCTTCTATTGTTAATTTTGATAATTCAAGTACTGTTTTACCGTGTATTTCAGTAACTTGAGTTTTAGCATCCATACGCGAAGCACCGGATTTATTTCTCATATTTTGTCTTAAATATGTAGCTCCGATATGCTTATTTATTTCCTTAATTTGTTCATCATAAGGTGATAAAGCTTTTACGACAGGCAAATCAAGATCTTTTGGTAATTTAAAGAATCCATCGCTTAGCCACAATTTTAGAGATAAATCGCCAGATGATTCGAAGTCCGGTTTTTCATCAATCTTATCATATACAGCTTTCATTGCTTTAGGGAAATCTTGTATTGATGAGATTCTTACCCCTAATTTGCTTACTTCTGGTTTATCTGGATTAAATACCGGTACTCCGAAATATTCATCGAACCACTTTTCTTTAGAAAGTGCATCGTCTCCTCCACCAGCTAATGCTCCAGCATGACCTACTGAACGAGTAAGATCTTTTTTCCAGCGACCGGTTACACATACTACAATCGGTTTTGTGAAAGAGAATTTTCTATCTCTAATCATATCAAGAGCGATTTTTTCATAATATCCTCCTGGTTCAACATAAAGTGCAATAGCTTTAGTGCGAGGGTCATTTTGTGCTGCAAATAAAAATTCTGGAAGAGCAAAATGTATATAAATATCCTTTCCAGAGCTTACTGCAGAAGACACACCAAATCCACTTGTACGTAAATATTCAGAAATTGTAGTTGTGAAATTTCCAGAATTAGAATGAACAGCAATTGAGCCTTTTTTAAGAGTTTCTCCAGGTTTATCACCACCAAGAGCGCCACCAACTCGAATTGTATCCCACACATTAGCTACACCTAAGCAATTTGCTCCAATTACGTCGACACTAGCTTCTTGAGCCATATATCTGATCATCATTGAGTCTTTTGTAGATATTTTTTCTGTAACTAAAATTATTGTTTTTAAATTGTTATTATATTGAATTAACTCTGATACAGCTTGGCATACGGCAGTTGGAGGTAAATATACAACGCCAGTATCAAAATTAATACCTGCACGCATTACTTCGCGAATACTCTTAAATACAGGTATATCTCCAATTTTTGTTTCTAAAACGCCTGTCCTTCCATATTGCACACCAGCTACTATATTACCACCACTGTATTCGTGCGATACAGGAGTCACTTTTTTACTTTCAGAACCTAAAATATTAATTACGCATACTCTAGTATCTTTATTAATTAATTCTTCAAGTGAATAAATACCAACGTAATATGGGAATGGTTTTGATGATATATGTTTCATTATTTTTTTCCTAATTAATTTTTTTAAAATTTTTATTACATATAATTTTTAGTATAGATTTCTCTACCTTCTTTTAGCCAATAATCATCAATGCGTTTTGCATATTCTAGTGTCTGAATCATAGAAGTATCATAACCGAACATTTTATATGGTAATTTCAACGTATCTAAAATATCTTTAGCATAAAACATTCCTTGAATTAAATTAGGACCGCCGCGACCAATAACAGTATAAATTGGTTTTTTACCATTTACTGCAATATGATCTCTTAGAGCATCGAACACACCTTTGAAAGTAACATAAATATCTGTATTGTTAGCTTTTCCACCAATAATTAGTATTACGCTTGCATGGTCATAAAAATGATTAAAAACAATTTTGCTAATTTCATACATTTTTTCGTATGGAGGATTACCTCCGAAATCAGAAGCAAAAATTGCTTTAGTACCAAGTGTCTCAGTAGCTGCAGAATTTGCACCACCACCGAACATAAACGGTATTATTGATCCTTTTGGATTCATTTCTACAACGTCACTTTGCCCTTGATAAGTTCTAAGTTTATTAATTTCGCTTTCGAATTTAGTTGTTTCGCCAATGAAAATTGATTGCGGTAAACCAATTCTCTTGTAATCTGGATTATCTTGATCAAAAGCTGCTTTTAAATCACAAGCAACAGGTAAATAAGATTTTCCATTTTGTTTCATTCTAATAGGATTCAATTCCAATGTGCTCACACCATAGTTGTCATATAAATCCCATAATTTAGGTAAATGTTGCACTAATGGAGATACATATTGCTCCGGACAACCTAAATCATTTAAAGCATTAGTAATATCAAAAGATTTAATACCAATTAATGGATCAATTGGAATTATAGCTTTTTTCTCAGCTGGGAGATCTTCAATATCTACGCCACCCTCTATTGCTAATGTGAAAATAGCTTTTCTAATTGAAGTAGAATCTGTAATACTGAAATATATTTCCATATCACTATCAGTTGGAACAAATTCTTCAAATACTACTCCATTTGCTTTAATAGATTTGTTTCCATGCTTATGAGTAGCAAAGTATAAATCTTCCTTAGCTTTTAGAGCTTCATCGACAGATTTAGCTATTCGGACTAAACCAGCCTTGCCTTTTTTACCTACACCACCGGCGAAATATGGTTTTACAACGATTTTACCGGTTGGTTTCATCAATTCCTCGATGTCCTCTTTGGTAGCACCACCTGATAAGTTTTTTGCGTATGGGAATTCTACGAGGTCAAATAATTTCGAGCCATATCTAAGACCTGATATTTGCACTTCTTTTTCCTTTATTTAGATAGATAAATATTGTTAATTAATTTAAAGTATTCAAAACTAATCTTTTTATTGCTAAATAGCAAATAAATTTAATACTTATATAAGCAAAAATTTCCTATTAATAATTAAATATTTATTTAATTATAGGTTAATTATGTTAATAATAAGTTGATTAGAATATGTTAAAAATTTTCCAAATATTAAAAAATAAAAAAAAAGGATAGATTTTATCTATCCTCCTTTAAATGCAATTATAAAAATCAATTACTTTTTAATAAATTTTATAGATTGAGTTTTATAGTTGTTTTCTATATTTAAAATATAACTTCCGATGGGTAGTTTTCTTACATCAATTTGATTATTTTTAGGAATAAGTTCTAAGTAAATTTTTCCTGAATTATCGATTATTTTTACTTTAGAATTAATATCAAACTCATCTAAAGTTAAATATTCCATTACTGGATTTGGATATAGTTTAAATGTTTGAGCATCATCACCAATGCTAGTTTTATTTAATATTTTTCCTTTTAAAATTACATTATTCACTCCGCAAGCATATACAAAAGAATCTGTTACAAATACAGAACGGAGTTTATAATCAGTAATATTATCATTTTTAATTGTCTGCTCATACCAAGAGTTACCTCCATCAGTTGAATTAAGTATTATTCCGTCACCCACTATATACATATTATTCCTATTTTTCCAATTTAGCGAATAAAGAGGTTTATCATAGCTCGAATGAACATTCCAACTTAATCCATTATCAATTGTTTTATATATAATTCCATAATCACTAACAACATATCCTGTATCATTTAGCATTTTAATGCACCTGAAGTTTTCAACATTATCGGAATTGAAATTGGGTAATGCTATTGGAAAAGCAATTGACTGATTTTGATATCTGCAATAAGTTCTATCAGAACCAACTATAAAAGCCGTATCATTATAAATATCAATTGAAAGCACTTGCCGTCCTTTAGGAAAATTACCATACCCCAAAATAGAAAGTACATTTGGAATATATAATCTTTCACTTCTCCCACTGCTCTCTCCAATATAAATATATGGCTCAATATATTTCATTGAATTCATACTTTCTATCTCTGAAGCATTAAGATAAAAAGTAGCCCAAGTTTTGCCTCCATCTGAAGTTTTCATAATATAAGCTACATCAGAACTTATTATTCCATTAAGATTGTCATTAAAATCAATACAATTAAACTTTTTAATTGAATAAAATCCTGAATCTTGAAAACATAAAGTATCAAAAGTATTGCAACCATCGTCTGTCCGAAATACCAATTTTTTCTCATTACCTACGAAGAATCCTCTATTATCAGAAAGAAAATAGACTGCTTTTAAAGTATCTTTGTATAGTTGTGAAAAATACGGATTATTTTCTGGTTTTGTTGGATCATGCCAAGTATCTCCATAATCTCTGCTAACTAAAAAAAGTGAATCTGCAGACAAGAAAAAAACTCCGTTTCTATAGCAGACGTTTTTAAAATTATTTTTATATGTTATATTTATTTTGCTCCATACATTTCCTGCATCAGTTGTTTTAAATACGCTTCCATCATTTCCAGCAATTATTCCTAATAATGAATCCGCAAAAACAATACTATTAAGTTCATTTTTATTTTCGATCATTGAATAAGTATAATTTAATCCTTTATTATCGGTTTTAATTACTTGATTAGGATCCTTTGTTAATATATACGAAATATTATTTGATGTACAGAATACATCTTTAATTTCGTTTTTATAACTTTCATTTTGTTTTAATATTTCTACGCTATCCCATTTAGTACCATATTTATTAGAAATATAATAGTAATGTTTTCCATTGCCTGAATTATTACCAACTATTATATAATAATTTTGGCAAAAACTTATTGATTTTGGTTCAAAACTACCGTCTCCAAATTTAAAAGTTTTGTCAAATACAAATGAACCATCTAAATTATAGTACATTAAATTTAATCCGAAAAGTGTTCCCCTATTATTCATTAAATAAAAATAATTATTTGGCATAAAGGATATAGTTGTCAATGCAGTAGTAGGTGTAGGTAAGTCAACAATATCCCACGAATTGCCTGCATCACCTGAAAAAGCGGCTATTCCATTAAATAATGAATTCATTACAGTATTCTCTCCTACTACCATTCCATGCATATATTCATTAAATCTAATACTTTTAAATGAAAGTTGTGGATTGGAATATATTTCTACCCAATCTTGCCCTCTAGTTTGAGTTTCAAATATTTTTCCATCTAAAGTGCATCCATACCCCACATTTTCATCAATAAAATAAATATCAGAGAAACTAAGAGTATGGACATATTGAGATAAATTCTTATTCTTGCTTATTAAGCTCCATTCAGTAGTAAGTTCTGAAGAAAATAAATTATTAAGAGTAATTAAAAAGAATGAGATAATTATTATTTTAATAATATTATTCATAAATCCCCTAAGTTATTTTTTATAAATTTTATAGAATGTGTTTAATTGTTATTTCCTATATTTAAAATATAACGTTCAATAGGTATTTTTCTTACATCAATTTGATTATTTTTAAGAATAAATTCTAAGAAAATTTTTCCGTAATTATTGATTATTATTACCTTAGAATTAATATAAAAATAACTCACTAAATAATTAATTTAATGAGTTAAATTATATATAAATTCATTGTTAAGATTATTTGTCGTACCTGCCTTGCACTGCAATTGGAGTTGCATCTTTATTAAAATGTGCAATTACTGGATGATATCTCTCATCTTTTGCCATTCTTTGAATGTGCATTAGACCTTGAATCAGATTCTCTGGCCTAGGAGGGCATCCTGATACATACACATCAACGGGTAGAAAATTATCAATTCCTTGTACTACAGGATATGAACGGAACATTCCACCGGAAGAAGCACAAGCACCCATACTTAACACCCATTTTGGTTCTGCCATTTGGTCATATAATTTTCTTACAGCCCAAGCCATTTTATAAGTTACAGTACCAGCAACTAATAGTAAATCTGCTTGACGAGGTGTATTTCTTAAAACTTCTGAACCAAATCTTGCTAAATCGAACCTAGGACCAGCCGTATGCATTAAGCCTTCGATAGCACAGCAAGATAAACCAAGAGGAAATGGCCACATGGAGTTACTTTGCGCCCATTTAATAGCAGATTCCACAGTAGTTAATACAAAGCCTTGTTTTTCTACAGTTTCAATTATTCCCATTCGAAACCACCTTTCTTTAATTCATATAAATATCCTAAGAATAAAATCAATAGGAAAATCCCCATTGCTACGATGCCCGGAGTAGCTAATTGACGAAACTGAATTGCCCATGGATATAGGAACACAACTTCAATATCGAAAATAATAAAGCTTACAGCGATCATATAAAATTTTATTGAAAATCTCTGGTTAGCAGGGCTAAATGGAAGCATTCCGCTTTCATAAGTTGTATATTTTGTCTTTGTACGTCTTTTAGCTCCAAAAAATTCAGATAAGAACACAAAAACAATAGCTAATATCACACCTACAAACACTGTGAATATTAATGGGATATAATCTATCATAATATATTTCTATTAATTTATAAAGACTTTTTAAATTCAATTACAATTGTACCCGAAACAGGACTTGAACCTGCACTTCCAATGGAAACTACAACCTGAATGTAGCGCGTCTGCCAATTTCGCCATTCGGGCTTTATCAAATTTTCATTATTCGAGCCGATTCAACTTTTTCAATTTTAATTTAATAAAAATTAAATTACTTCATCAAACTTCAAAATTACATAATTATTAAAATATTAACAAATATTTCTTTACTTTACTAAAAATTACTTGGTAATTCTAATCCATAACCTTCTTTTTTACTGTCGAAATATTTTAATAAAAATGCAAAAATTATTCCTATAATACCTAAAATAGCAAACATTAATATTGTATTAGTATAGTCTAAACTTGTACTTTCTGCCACAGCATTAGGGTTTGACTTATCTAAAATATATCCAGCTAATATTGGGAAAGCCCATAGCCCAAGATTTTGAATCGAAGCCATTACACCATAAGCTGTACCTAAGCGTTTTTCATCTACAATTAAAGCTACAGATGGCCACATCGCAGCAGGCACTAATGAAAAGGCAATACCTAATGTAAACATAGGAATATAAGGTGTTAAATTAGTTAAACTTAAGATTAAATGCGACACTACAAGCAGACAAGCACCGAAAATCATCAAAGTAGCTCGCTTTCCTTTCCTATCAACAAAAGAACCAAATAATGGTGTAAATATTATTGTCCCAAAAATAATTAAACTCGATAAAGTACCACTTAATTGAATATCGAGACCGAATTTATTATGCAACAAATCTGGACAATATGCTTGGAAAGGGAATACTGCTGAATAAAATGTAACACATAGTAAGCATATATAAATAAAAGATTTATTTTTTAATAATAAGAAAATATCATTAATATGGAATTCTTCATCAGCTGCTAATTTTGCTGATGCATCGCTCTTAGGACTATATTTTGCATCATAAGACACATAAATTATAAAAGTAATTAAACCTATGAGCATAAGCAATGCGGCTACCCAAATAGCATAATACCAATTTGAAGCAGAACTTGAAAATACAGGTGATAAAATTAGTGCAGCTGCTGTACCTAATCTTGCTATTGCTATATTGACACCAAAAGCTAAAGCTAATTCTTTTCCTTTGAACCATTTTGCTATAATCTTGTTTATTACTACAATACTAGTCTCAGCACCTAATCCAAAGAGTAATCTACCTAACATTAACATTTTTAATTTAGGAGAAAAATCTGGCAAAAAGCTATTCAATAATTGATAATCAAAATTATTTTCATTGTAATATGGAGATGCTCCGTAAGCAGAAATAAAGACTCCTATTACACATAATCCTACGAATAAAATTCCAGTCTTCCTGATCCCCCATTTATCTAAAATTATTCCTCCAAATATGCTCATCAAAAGAAATGTATTAGGAAAAGAATAAAATGACATTAATAAACCATATTGAGAATTACTGAATCCCAATTCGCTCTGCATTATCGATTTAATCGAAGAAAAAGCATCATAGACATAATAATTCGCAGCTATAGTAAAGCTAATTAATACTAGAATTATCCATCTAATATAGGATTTAGATGCAATATTATTTTGAAAAGTATTACTAATATCCGACATATATTTATTTTGAATGTTTATTTTTAAAAGTCAAAATTACTAATTTTTTATTAAATAATCATTAATTCTCAAAAATTGAGAATTTCTTTTTTTAAACTAAAAATTTACAAATAATAATAATCCTTAAATAACAAGAATTGTAACTAATTTCAAGAAAAATAATTATTTTTGCATACTTTCTTTTACTTTTTATTTAATATTAACATTTCAATTTTATTCTATGGTTTCCATTTGGGATACAAACTATATTGTTATTGACGTAGAAACTACAGGTGGTAATTCCGAAAGCAATAGAATTACGGATATTGCATGCGTTACTACAAGCGGTGGAATTATTACAGATGTATTTCAATCATTAATTAATCCTCATCAATATATTCCAATTTTTATTCAGCAAATGACTGGAATATCAAATGAAATGGTATTCGTAGCACCTGAAGCAAAAGAAGTTCTTATAAAAGTAAAAGATATTCTAGCAATAAATAATTCTGTATTTGTGGCTCATAACGTTTTATTTGATTATAATTTTGTGAAAAATTCATTTGCGAGAGAAGAAATTGATTTTCCGAAAATCCCTCGTTTATGTACTATAAAATTAGCTAGACGATTACTTAAAAAAGATATAAAGAAAAATGTAGGATCACTTGCAAAGTATTTCGGAATTAAAATTGTAAATCGCCATAGAGCTTTGGGTGATGCTGAAGCTACAAGCAAAATTTTAAGTGAATTATTAGAAATCGCTGAAGAGGAACATAGCATTACGACAATGGAAGAATTGCTAAAATTCCAAGATAAACAAATTAGGAATTTCATTCCACCATCAGCTACACAAGCGAGATTACAAGAGAAATTAAATACTTTACCTAATGAATCAGGCGTTTATTATTTTATGAATAAAAATAAAGAAATTCATTATGTCGGTAAAGCAAAAAATCTAAATGATAGAGTAAAAAGTTATTTCGGCGTAGGTGATGTTACCTCGCGGAAAATTGCTACAATGCTAAGAAAATCATATTTTTTAGACTGGGAATGTACTAATTCTGAGCTATCTGCTTTAATATACGAATCTCACAAAATAAAAGAATTGTTACCATATTATAATACTGTAGGAAAAACAGTAAGAAATTTCCCTTTTATACGGCTCACAATTAATGAAGATTTTCCTATAATTGAGATATGTAATCAAATTGAAGACGATGGAGCAGAATATTATGGTCCATTCCACTCTAAATATTTAGCAGAATTATTAGTCGAAAATATTGCTAAAAGATTTAAATTAAGAAAATGCGTCGGACATATTTCTCCAAATAAAGAAAAACGCCCATGTTTTAATTATCATATCGAATCATGCGATGGAGCATGTGCTGAATTCATCAGCAAAAATGAATATTTAGAACATGTAGAAGAAGCTAAAAAATATCTAAGTGGATATAAGAATGGAATTATAAAGCAATTAGAATCTAAAATGTATGAATTGTCCGAAAACTTAGAATATGAACAAGCCGGAGAAATTAAAAGCCAAATATCTGTACTAAAGAAATTATTTGAAAAGCAAAATCAAGGTAAATCCGCAATAACTTCAGATAATTTCGCTATGATTATTTCCGCTTCAAATAATGAGAAATTAATTCAGGTTCTACTAGTAAGATGTGGCAAACTCGAAAAAGATTATTTAATTGGTAGAAAAGCTCCAATCGATAGTATAAAGCAAGATATTCAGCATTTATATTATAATGAAAAGAATAGTGTAAAAATATCCGAATATTCAAAAATTGATATTGATGATTTAAATATTATTAATTCATGGGTATTTAGAAACAAAAATCAAGCTAAATTTGTTTTTTTTGATGATTTGAGTTTTGATGATGCAATCGAGAAATTATCTACGATTATTAGCGAAGAATCAATAATTGATGATGTTGTTACAGATTTTAACGATTATATTCAATAAATAAATCAACCACTATAAAAATAAATTAGTGGTTGATTTATATGAAAATTTATTTCGCTAATATAACGAATTGAGTACGTCTATTTTTTGCACGTCCTTCTTCAGTATCATTATTTGCAATTGGTCGAGTGAGACCAAAACCACGAGTCCTAATTCTACTTTCATCAATTCCTCGACTCACTATAGCTTCTTTTACAGCATTTGCACGCTTTTCTGATAATACTTGGTTAAATTCTTGTGTTCCGACATTATCTGTATGTCCTTGAATTTCAATTTTTAACTTAGGTCTACTCATCATTTGGTCTACTAATTCATCAATTACAGGCAAAGATTCAGGTTTTATATCCCATTTTGCGAAATCGAAATTGATTGGAATCACAAATTCATCACCCGGATCTCTCCAGAAATCTGAAACGTCATATTCACCTTGAGCAATTAAATTTGAATCAAGTCCTGGCACAGTCAAGTGTGAAAATACATAGTGCATTCCATAATATTTTGGAGGAACGTAATCAATTAAATAGAAATTACGAAGACTCATATAAATATCTCTAAAAATAGCTGTTAGCTCTTCTTTTGTATAAGCTTTGTAGAACTTTCCGCCGGTATACTTTGCAATTTCCCTTAAATCGCTATCTTTTGAATATCCAAAAGCGACACAAAATATATGTATTTTTTGTTGTTTAGCTTTTTTAATAATATCGCCTATTTCTCTTTTAGAGAAATTTTCATCTCCATCGGTAAATAAAGCCATTACTCTGGGTACTTCATTCGATGTAAATTCAAATAGATCCATACTCTTAAAGATAGATTCATTTACAGAAGAATACCTACCTAAGCCTTTATTACGATAATTCTTTAATTTCTCTAAAATCTCATCTGTGTTGATATTTAAAGTAGAGATTACTTCGTAATTTTCGTTAAAACCTGTAATAGCTAATTTGTCATACTTAAATTTCATAGAAGTAAAGAGTTCTGCACCATCCATTATTGTATTATATACCCCACTCATTGAGCCGCTATTATCAAGATTTAGAACTATATTATAAGGAATAGAATCATTAGCCCCAAATTCCCTTACAGAGAATTGAGGAATATTTACCATTTTCTTATTGTAAATTTTGCCAAGACCTTCATCTATTTTAGTGAAGTACTTTACATCTTTATTTTTAATATATGGTTCTGCCATACTATTAATAAAATGCCCAAGAGAATCATACACTCTTGCATAAATTTTAATATTATCGGGATATTTATCTGTCTCGATTCGCCAAATATCATATATTAACTTAGTTATATCTGCAGAATCAATCGGAATGCTCGATGTTATATAATTTTTTGAAGTAGAGTCTTCGAGGTCAATAAATTGCTTTTGCAAATCAAATTCTGTAAGTTCTCTGGAATGAGAACAACCTGAAAATTGCAAACTCAAACTAATTATGATAAATATTGCTGAAAATAAAAATATTGGATATTTCATTTAATTTATAATTAATCAATTATTTCTTAAATCTTGTCATTAAAAGAACTCTAAAATATGTAAATTATTTCTTTTTTTTAGGAAAAATTATTATTTTTTTACTTTTTGCCATAATATCCAACTTAATTATCTTTAATTTCTTTATCTTGAAACCTTTATTTTTAGTATTCGTAAAAAAAAGTAATAATTGATTAATATAATTTAACTTAAGTATTAATATGAATAACAAACTTTACCGTTCTTCAATCCATAAAGTATTTGCTGGAGTTTGTGGTGGCTTAGCAGAATACTTTGATATTGACCCAATATTCATAAGAGCTTTATTCATTTTTCTTTTTATAACTGGTGGCGCTGGCTTTTTAATTTATATTATTTTATGGATATTAGTTCCTAAAAAACCAATTGTATTCTCTGAAAGGCATGCATTTAATAATTCAAATTATTATTCAGACCCTTTTAATACTACTAATTATGAAAATTTTTATAATACAACAAGTGATAATGAAACTTTAAATCGCGCTGAAGAAATACTTTCAAAACAAGAACTTGAAAAGCGTAAAAGCAATTTTGGTATTATTTTAATTGCACTTGGGGTATTATTATTTTTAATTAATTATTTCCCTCATATTTCATTTTCAATTTGGGCTCCAATTTTATTAATTGCTATTGGTGTATATAAACTATATAAAAATAAATATAAAAAGAAACAAGAGAAAATTTATTAATTTCAATTTTAACTTATTTCTCCTATCACGTATAAAATGAATAATAATATAACTAACAATAAATATCGTTATTCCCCCATATTTTGGGGGAGTTTCTTTATTTCATTAGGAATTGGATTGTTGCTTTTGCAATTAATTGAATTTCCAATTAATTTGATGTCATTTTCGACTGCTTTTGCTATTACTCTTCTTTTGCTCGGGCTTTCTTTTCTTAAATTTAGCAAATTAACTAAGCAAATCCTAATTGGCTTAGTCGGAGTAATGCTTTCATTTATAATTATAATGCTAATTAGTTCTATAAAATTCTCTTTTTCAACCTTTATTCAAAAGTTTTCACAAGAATTTGATAATAAAACTGAATATGAAAGTAGCTTTTCTAATGGTGATACTTATCAAAAATCTACATTAAATTTAAATGGTTCTTTGATGGATATTGATATTTCAGATATCACTACAAGAGGCTTTAATATGAATTTTACAAACTATGAAGCTTTTAAAATTAATTATGATTCATTGACATACTCTTATGATGTGCAAGGTGAAAGCAAAGGACTTTCACAAAATCTATCCTACTCAATAGGTAAAATTCAATTAAGCGATAGCACTAATTGGAATATTAAATCAAATATTTCTTCATCTAAAATAAAAGGAGATTTCAAAAATATTAAAATTTCAAGTGTATTTTTAACATCTACAGAATCAAATATTGAATTTGTATTTGGAACAAAATCTCCTCAAGTTGACTTATTAATCGAATCTGAAAAATCAGATTTATCAATTAAAGTACCATATAATGCTTACTGCGAGCTTACAAGTAATATCCCAATGAATGACTTTTCGATCGAGGACTTTAAGCAAATTTATTCCGGATTTTATACTCTTGGAGATTCAACAAATAGCACTGCAAAAATAAAAATCACATTAACAGGTAATGTGTCAGACTTGATAATTTCTAGAAATCGGTAATTATAAAATAGAAATTTTTAGTTTATACCTTCATATCTCTCCAAAGTAAAGGTCTCCCCTAAATACCTTTTCCTTACTTCTGGATTGTCTGCAATTTCTTCAGCTGTACCGCTAGTATAAATATTTCCATCTATTAATATATAAGCTCTATCTGTAATTGAAAGAGTTTCATGAACATTATGGTCTGTAATTAAAATTCCAATTCCTTTACTTTTTAATTTATGAATAATGTGCATAATATCTTCCACTGCAATTGGATCTATACCAGCAAAAGGTTCGTCAAGGAGGATAAATTTAGGATTAGAAGCTAAAGTACGAGCAATTTCGCATCTACGTCTCTCACCACCTGATAGCATAAAACCTTTACTCTTTCTAATATGGCCAATTCCAAAATCATTCAAAAGTTCTTCGAGCCTATCTTTTCTCTGAGTACGATTCATTTTTTGTAATTGCAAAATTGCCATAATATTATTTTCAACTGTCATTTTTTTGAAAATTGATGGTTCTTGCGGTAAATAGCTAATTCCAAGTCTTGCTCTTTGGTACATTGCCTTTGAAGTAATATTTTTATCATTAAAATATACATTACCGGAATTAGGCTGCACCATCCCTACTATCATATAAAAAGAAGTTGTTTTCCCGGCACCATTCGGTCCTAGCAAACCGACAATTTCACCCTGCTGTACAGCAATACTTACACCCTTTACTACAGTTCTTTGTTTATATTTTTTTACTAATTCTTTACTTGTCAAAATGCTTAATTCATCCATTTATTTTCTTTCTTTAAGAGTGTAAGTTAAATTAATTCTATCTTTATCTCGCAAAATTAAGAAATTATATTTATTTCCAACTTCTCCATCAAAAATACTGAGGTAAAAATCATCAGTTTTTCTAATTTTCTTATTATCAATTTCTAAAATTACATCTCCCGGTTCTATTCCTGCAGCATCAGCGCTCGAACCATTGTATGTGCGAGTTACAATTAAACCATAATCGACATTTATATTATATCTTTTTGCAATTCTTTCGTTTAATTGTTGAGCTTCTAATCCAATAGAATAATTTCTATTAATTTTTTTATCTTTTCTTAATTTATCTGAAATTTGTTGCAATCTATCACTTGGAATTGCCCAACCAATTCCTATACTACCGGCTCCAGCACGGTTAGTCGCAGTAGAGAAAATTACAGTATTCATTCCAATTAATTCTCCATTTGCATTTACTAATGGACCTCCTGAATTTCCCGAACTAATTGCTGCATCAGTTTGAATCATTCCTTTAAATACATTTTCTTCCTGCACGAAATCCAATCCAGTATTAGAAACTACTCCTACTGTTACTGTCGGTTTAGAATTAATATCAAATAAACCAAAAGGATTACCAAAAGCAATAGCCCATTCCCCTATAAGCACATCTTTTGATTTAGCAAATTTGATATATGGTAATTTAGTATCTACATCAATTTTTAGAAGTGCAATATCAGTAGTTTTGTCTGCACCGATAATTTTAGCATCATATTTTTCTCCTCCACTCATCGTTACAGTTATTTTAGAGGCTTGCCCAGCCACATGATAATTTGTTAGAATATATCCATCATTTGAAATAATAAATCCTGAGCCTAACCCTTCAACCACTCTATTGCCACCACCATTTCCAAACATATCACTAAAGAAATCGTAAAATGGATCATTGAAAGAAGAATATTGAATTATTTCCTCGACATTTATCCCAACTACAGTTGGACTTACTTTTTCTACTGCTGTAGTAATTGCATTACTTCGAGATTTATCAATTGACATTTGAGAATATAATAAATTTATATTTACAAATAGCATGCATACAATTAAAGTTTTTATAGACATTGAATTATACTTCATTTAAACTAATACCTGATTATTCTTAATATGTTTTAAATAAATATAGACGTGAAAAAATGTATTTGGTTTTTATTTATTATTAATTTAACATCTAAATATATAATTAGATTTTGATAATTTAAAAAAATTAGTTAATCGCTTTATTAAAAGTATAAACAACAAAAAAGTGATAAAGAAATTATATTTGATATTTCATTATTGCTAATTATGTATTAATTCTGTTAATAATTTTTTTTGAAATCTTAATTTAATAATAATTTTTTAATATTTATCTCGTCTTGTTAGAAATTATTTTAATAATTAAACATTGTATAATTTGGATCAGCAAGTACTTATAGCATTTCTACTCACACTCTTTGCTGGACTATCTACTGGGATTGGAAGCGCTATTGCTTTGCTCTCAAAAAGAACAAATAAATCTTTCCTCTCTGTTTCTCTTGGGCTTTCTGCCGGTGTGATGATTTATGTTTCATTTGTAGAGCTATTGCCAAGTGCAATTAGCACTTTCACTAAAATACATTCTCCAACAGAAGCAAACCTATATGCTACTATTTCATTTTTTGTTGGTATTGTAATTATAATGATAATTGATAAATTGGTCCCTGAGCAAGAAAATCCTCATGAAATGAAACGAATTGAGGATATGAACAATGAAAATACCAGTATAAAAGAAAATGAGAACTTAAATAATCCTAAATTAATGCGTGTAGGAGTTATGACAGCATTATTAATTGCCATTCATAATTTCCCAGAGGGTATGGTTACTTTTATTTCAGGATTGGAAAATATAACAATTGCATTACCTATTGCCATCGCTATTGCTATTCATAATATTCCGGAGGGTATCTCTGTGTCTGTCCCAATTTATTTCGCGACAGGCAGCAAGAAAAAAGCCTTTTGGTTATCTTTTACTTCTGGTTTGGCAGAACCAATTGGGGCAATAATTGCTTATTTTATTTTAGCACCATTTCTCAATGATAATATCTATGGAATAATTTATGGCATTATTTCTGGAATTATGGTATATATTTCATTAGACGAATTGCTTCCTGCAGCTGAAGAATATGGCGAACATCATCTTGCTATTTATGGTCTAATTGCTGGTATGGCAATTATGGCAATTAGTCTAATTTTATTATAAAATAATTTTACCTATTTAGCAAATTAATGAAGCTAAAATATATGTTACATATGAGGACTATTATAATTTGGAAAGCTTTTCGACACTTGATGGTGAATTGT
>CALLXS010000074.1 GCA_937875295.1 uncultured bacterium
ATTTATTAGAAATTTCTTTTGGTAATTCATCATAAATATATTTTCCAATTATTTCGTTAGATTTTTTATTTAATAAATTAGCGGCAACCTCAT
Source organism: uncultured bacterium (assembly GCA_937875295.1). Lineage (GTDB taxonomy): Bacteria > Bacteroidota > Ignavibacteria > Kapaibacteriales > UBA2268 > CALLXS01. The sequence goes on from CALLXS010000074.1 coordinate 94, forward strand.
TTGCAAATAATATTTTTCCATCGACAGCGATATTTGCTATCGCTTCGCTTACATTCTCTACTAATTGCCTATATTTTTCCTCACTATAAGCTAGAGCTACTTCGGCTAATTTTGATTGAGTAATATCTCTATAAGTAGCTATCACACCAATAATTTCTGTATTCTTATTAATATGAGGTGAGAAAGTAATATTAAACCATGCTCCATCTGGCAAAAATTCCGTTTTCATAAACACGTCTTGGAAATATATTGTCTGTCCGGAAAGAGCTTTATCGAGCTTCTTTAGCATATCCATTTGCAGAGTTTCAGGAAAAATATTAAGTGTCCTTTTATTTATGACATCTTTTTCTTTTAGACCTGTAATTTGCTCCATACTTGAATTCCATGAGCTGATAATTAATTTTGAATTATAAACTACTATCCCCTCTTTTACACTTGAAATGATTGTTTTGTTGAAATTTTCTGATTCTTGTAATTTTTCTTGAGCTTTTTTGGATTCGGTAATATCTCTTTCTATCATCGACACACCGATTTTCTTATCATTAGCATCTACCAGTGGACAAATTGTTGTAAATACTGTAATTTTAGATCCATCTTTTTTAATTCTAGTGCTTTCAAATCTCTCTAAATTCTCTGTTCGCATCACTTTCTCTATTAATGCTGATAGAGGTTTTCTATCAAGAGGTAAAATAATTTTGTCAATGCTTGTACCAATAATGTCATCAAGAGTATAATGATATATTTCTTCAGCTCCTCGGTTCCAGCTAATTACAATCGAATTAAGAGATACACCATAAATTGCATCATCAGTGGATTCAACTACAGAAGATAGCAAATTCCAAGTATTTTCAATACGCATACGAGAAGTAATATCTCTAGCAATTGCAATAGCACCATATACATATTTACTTTTATCAATAAGTGGTACAGCAGTTATTTCCCAATATGTAGGAGCTTTTTGATTAAAAAGAGAAGTTTGAAATTGTATCCCGGACTCGATATTTTTAGAATCTATTGCCCATTTTGCATATGATTCTATAAAAGTACCACGTTCATAATTAAAATATTCATAAGCAAAATTACCAATTAAATCTGGAGCAAAATTCAGTGTAATCTTATTTGCCCAAGTGACTCTTAAGTATAAATCAAATTGAAAAATATAATCTGGTACAGAATCAAGTACACTCTGCAATTGAGAACGGTTTTTCTCACTAAGAGATTCTGCTTTTTGCTTACCAAGCAATGCCGATTTATAATCATTATGCCTGCGATATGAAAATATTATAAATGATATTACTAAAAATATAGTAATTATAAGAACTTCAGTGATAATTTTATCATAAGAATAATCAATTAACTTGTTATAATTAGCACTAATTAAAATTATAATAAGGATAATTAAAATTATTATAATTGCTATAATATCTTTAAGGGATTTAGATTCCTTAATCGAAGTAACTATATTATTTATCCTATTCCGAAGGGATTTTTGCATTTGTTGTATTTCTTTTTAAACATATAAAATTAATGATATTTACGCATATAAAAAAATATTTTTTTGCACGAATAAATTTTAATACAATTCATATTTAATATTTATGATTTTTATAATTATGATTTTATAATTATGAACATTATGAGTTTTATTACGTCTTAAAGAAAAATATCGTTTTAATTAATTCGATAATAATTTTTTTTAATCAAGTACTTTAATGACTTTCTTACTGTTATTATTTTTTTCTTTATTACTGATTTTAGGCTTTAGCGCTTATAAAATCTATTCTTTTATTAAAAAAACTTTCTTATTTACAAAAAATCCAAAATCATCATTTCAAAATTACCAACAGGATAGCTATTCTCCAGTAAATAATGGCAACCAAGAAGTAATATATTCTGACGGATATGGTTATACGGTACTTAAAGGAGAGGCAAAATCACCTAAAGAAAAAACTGATTCTTCTGAAAAATATGAAGTTGACATAAATTTAAATAATAAATATTCGTCAATATATTCACAAAATAACGATAGTTATGTCAATTCTAATTCTGAAAAGGTATATAGCTTTTTCGATTAAATCATTATTAATCAGTTATGACAGAAAATCCTAAATTAATTGCCGCAATCGATGTCGGCACTAACTCATTTCATTTAATTATTGCATCAGTAAGTAGCAGAGGTATGCTACAAGTCCATCAAAGAGAAAAAGAAATCGTTCGCTTAGGCTATTCTCCTACAGCTAAAGATATGAAAAAAATATCACCAGAAGCTTTAGAAAGAGGTTGCGAAGCAATGCGAAATTTCACTAAATTAGCAAGAAGTGCTAAAGCCGAAATCTATGCAGCTGCCACTAGTGCAGTACGCGAAGCCGATAATAGATATATTTTCCTCGATAGAGTAAAAAGCGAGACCGGTGTAGATATTTCTATAATATCTGGAGATGAAGAGGGCAGACTTATTTATGTAGGAGCAATTCACTCATTACCAATATTTAAACAAAATGCCTTAATTATTGATATCGGAGGAGGAAGCACTGAGACAATTATAGGAAATCAAGGTATAACTAAATTTATTTATAGCGCAAAATTGGGTTCTATTCGTATCACGAAAAATTTCTTTCCTGATTTTAATTCTAAACCTGAGCAAGTAAAAATTTGTCGTGAATTTATTCAAGGCGTTTGGGCTCCAACTTTAAAGCGTGCTAAGGAAGTTGGTTTCGAAACTGCCGTAGGTTGCTCTGGCACAATTAATACAATTGTAAATATCGTTTATGGTCTAAAGGGAAGTAGAATCCCCGAAAATACTAATGGCGCAATTGCTACTAAGAAAGAACTTCTAGATGCAATAGAAACAATTGTTTCTACAAAAACAGTCGATGAAAGAAAGCTTATCCCCGGAATGGACTCTTCTAGAGCTGATATTATTCTAGGTGGTGCATTAATCCTTGAAAGAGTTATTTTAGATCTTGATATTAAAAATATTACAATTTCAAATTTTGCACTTCGCGAGGGATTAGTTTTTGATATTAATGACAAATTAAAATTAAATGCTATTAATCACAATTTAGCTCATTTACGCTATGAAACAATTATAAATTTAGCTCAAAGATATAATTCAAATATGGATCATTGCATTAATGTCCGCGATATTGCTTTATCAATCTTTGACGATCTAAATACCATACATAAATTAGATGAATATGATAGAGAAATGCTCGAAGCAGCTACTTATTTGCATGATATTGGCTATTATATAGCTCATGATAAGCACCACTTACATTCATATTATTTAATTAGCCAAAGCGTTATGCCTGGATTTAATAATGATGAAGCCGAAATGATAGCTCTTGTAGCACGTTATCATAGAAAAAGTATGCCGAAACTGAAACATCCCGAATTCTCTATAATAAGCGAAGAAAAGCAATATAAAATTCGAGTAATGTCAGGTATATTACGAATTGCCGAAGGAATCGACAGAAGACAACTTCAAATAATTAAATCAGCAAGAGCAAATATAAAAGATGGTGAAATCTTAATTTCTTTATATCCAGATAATAACAAAATCTATCCTGATATTGAATTATGGGGAGCATCGAGACGTACAGATCTTTTAGAACTTTCAATAGGGAAGAAAATAAATTTTGAGATTGTAGAATAATTTAATTAATAATATTTCTATTAAAATTAATAAGTTTTCGAAATAATATTAATAATCTCCATTGGATTATTTTTTATCCAATGGATTCCTTCAATATGTCTAAACCATGTAAATTGCCTCTTTGCATAATTTCGGGTATGCTGTGCAATTAAATTAATTGTCTCTTCTTGAGTAGCAATTCCATCAATAAAATCAAATATTTCTTTATAGCCTACAGTATTTAACGAATTAAATTGCCTTGAATATCCCAACTCTAATAGATGCTTTAATTCAATTAGTAATCCAGCATCCCACATTTGCTGTGTTCTTTTGTTGATTCTATCATAAAGTACCGCTCTATCCCAATCAATTGCAAAGTATATAGGAGTAAAATTAATTATAGGATATTTTAAATTTAATTTAGCTTCTGAGAATTTTACTCCATTTGCTAAATAATATTCTAAAGCTCTTATAACTCTTCGTGGGTTTTTATCGCTATATTTTTCAGCAGAAGCTTTATCTACCTTTAATAATTCATCATAAATTTCATCAATACTTTGGACTTTCAATCTATTTTCTATTTCTTCTCTATATTTTAAGATATTAGAGTTTACATCATCATTGCCATCATCAAAAAATCCTTCACATAAGGCTTTTATATACAATCCACTTCCACCTACTACTATCGGTATTTTCCCATTTTCAAATATTTGATTAATTTTTTCAGCATTTGAATACCTCCCGGAAATAGGCGTCC
>CALLXS010000075.1 GCA_937875295.1 uncultured bacterium
ATTTAAAATAAAAAAAATTTTATCTATTTTTTTTATCTATTTTTAGATAAATTACTAAAAATATTTTCTTTATAAAAAACATTTGTTAGTATTAAGCCTGTAGATGGTGCTAATTTAATGAATTTATCACGTCCTGGGTTCTGCAAACCATAAATTATATCAGTCGGGAAAATTCTTTCTGCTGCTGCTTCGAGCATTGATCCAACTATAGATCTAACCATACCATAGACGAACCTATCAGCTTTGATAATTAATTTATATTCAGTCGAAGACGTTTTTATCCAGCGGCACACTTCTACATTGCAAATATAAGATTTAGTACTTGGGTTATTTTTAGAGAAAGAAGTAAAATCGTGTTTTCCTAAGAAAAGATGGTTTGTAGTGAATAAAATATCTTCATCTAAAGGGTACTTAAAGAAAGTCGAAAAATTTCTTTTAAATACTGATGGAACAGTATGAAAATTATATTCGTATTCTCTAGCTAAGGCATTAAATCGAGAGTGAAATTCTTCATTGACATCTACTGCTTGCTTAATACGAATATCTTCAGGCAATTTTGAATTTAATGCTGCAGCTAGTTTATCAGTTGGAATTGGGAAAGAATCATCAAATAGAGCATTAGCCACTTGACCGGAAGAGTGAACACCGGAATCAGTCCTACCGGCGCTTATCAATATACATTTTGCCCCGCTTAGTTCATAAATTGTATTTTGAATACATTCTTGTACTGTAAATACATTTGGTTGGACTTGCCATCCACCATAATTAGTTCCGTCATATTCTATTTGAAATGCTATGTTTTTCATGTTAATAAATTGTCGTTTATCTTTTAATCGTATTTTTAAAGTTGATATTATTCTAAAGATACTATTCTTTATGTTGATAAATTATTGAAATAGTAACAGTACGAGAATAAAATCTACCTTCAGGTGTAGAATTATCATATAATTGCTGTTGAGCTTCTCCTACTCCGCGTACTGTAATATCAAAATCAGAAATAATTTTATTAAAGTTTATATTATTATAATGTTTCTTTTCTATCACTAAATCAGTTGAATTATTATATAAAGGATATTTGCTATCGGGCTGTAAAGAATTATCATTTAAAATAGCTCTTGCTGTTTGCAAGGCTCTATTTTTAGAAAGCACTAAATTAGAGTTATTATCACCTAAAATATCAGTATAACCGGTAATAGTGATAGAAGAATTATCTTGAAATGCTGATCTCATTAACTCAATCATTTGATTATTTCTTGTCCCAATATTATAGCTTTCGTAATCAAAAAGTATTAGACTATATTTATTCATTGAGGAGTCTGCTTCAGTAATATCAAGATTGATCTTGCCTTCTTTGTAGCAATGTAAACCATAAATATCTTTTAAAAAATAGAAATATGAGAGATTGCCATCTTTTTTAATTAAATCTGATTTTTTTGAAGTTAAATCGATAATTACAGAATCAGCATCGTAATTGCTATGAGTAATTTCTTGTAATAATTTTCCATTTAAGCCAATATCGAGATTCCATCTATAATCTTGACCATTTGATTCAATTTTCGGTTTGAAAACAAATTTAGTAGGATTAATAAAGGAAACAGTATCACTAATTGTAACAGGATCTAAAAGATAAGAAAATTCTGGTAATGTAGTAATTTCGACTCTTTGATTTTCATCATTAGACTCTGTAATATGGTTTTCTTCTCCCGGATAGCTTCGCATAGATGGAAGTCCGCTTACAGTGTTCTGATTTAGCTCTATAACTACTCTTGAATCTGCAATTCCCCAAATATCTTTTAAATAATTTTTTACTTGTATAGCTCTTCTATTTGCTAATTCTAAGTTGTTTACTTCGCTTTGATGGTCTGATACAAAACCTCGCAAATTAATATGAGATTCAGGATTATCAGTAAGCCTTTTGCCAATTATATTTAAAATATGTCTATAAATACCTATTACATCTAATTTCTTATAATTTTCCATTCCAAATCTAATTGTTTCGAAAGATCTTAATTTATTATATCTACTTGGAATTGAGTCAGAATTTGAGTCAAAAAAGACATAATTCAAGAGAGGATGGACTTCAGTTAAAATTTTACGTTCAATCTTAATATTATTTTCTGACACTTTATTTCCTTTGTCGTCAATTCCATAAGGAGTTAATGAGGAAAATAGCTGAACATCATTTTTATTTATTAGAATTTTTCCTTCTTTTTCTGCTTTTTGATTTTCAAAGTCTGTTACAGAGAATTTATACTTAATTGGGTCATTGCTAGAATTATTATCATATAATCGAAATCGCGGGATAATAAAAGATTTAGGAGGGGCAATTGTATCTCTTTGAAAATATAATAATTCATTATTTCTCTCGAGTTTTAATTCCCATGATTTAATTCCTGCTGGTGCATAAACATTGCCAAGTAATTCTATTTCATTTGGGAAAATACTATGAAAATTAGTATCACAAGAAATAAAATCAGCGGATTTAATTTCATCTTTACTAGTAATATCTATAATTAATGGATTGTTTGGTTTTGATGAGAATTTTAAAGCAGCTCCAGCTGAAAGTGCAGATAATTTCCAATCAAAATCTTTAATAAGTGAATTTAAAGGATATAAATAAGCTACCTCTGGGGCAAACCTAACTGTACCATTAGAATTTAAAAGTATTTCATAAGACAAAGTACCTTTGGCAAATAATAATGGAATATTCACATTATTTAATTTATAGTTATAATATTCATTTCGAGTACGACGACCATTTTCAAAAGCTCCAAAATCTGATGGTTTGTTTAATTCTTCTTTTTGACTAAAAGCACTATAAAGTGGGAAATAAGCAATAGCACCAGCTGAAATAATCATACCTCCGAATGGTCTAATTGACAAATGAGCTTCGCTAGTTAGGTTGTGCAAATTGATTTCATTTGAATGAATTATCCTACCTTGTAAAATGTTATTGCCAAATTGATAAGGGAAATTTTCGTTTGCAGTAGTCTCAGTATTTAGAAAAGAATATCCAGCTCTAAGTCCCATAAAGAAATATTTACCAAATGGGATTTCCATTAATAGTCCAGCATTTAAGGCAAATCCGGTACCTTTTTCATAGCCAGGGGAACATGAATAAATACCGGGTAGATTTCTAAATTTGGCATCTTGATTAACAAATAGATAATTACCAAATATACCAAATTGGAATCTATCATTTAGACCACTTGCAGAGAATGATGTGCGAATAGATGATAAAAATATGAGAGTAAAAAGTATAATAAATATTCTAAATTTCAATTAATTAAGCTCCTATTTAATTTTTCTCATTATTCTTTTATATTCTTGATTCCCAATAATGAGTTTGCAAGTATATATTCCATTAGGTAAATTAATTGCATCGAAATTAATTTCATATTTTGCATTCTTTTTAGTATTATATTCAAATGTTTGAATTATTTCGCCAAGCATATTTGTAATGATAATTTTTGCAATATCATCATCATTTGAAGAAAATTCTATTTTGGTTGAATTATCAAAAGGATTAGGATAATTTTGCTTTAAAGGATTATTAATTATATTAGAATTAAATAATCTTATTCCATCAGCATTACATAAATCTATTATTTTTACAGCTGAATCTATTATTGAAATATCGCTTTCGCATTCTGTCCATTGGAATGATTCTAAGGTTACATCAGTATAATCTGAATTTCCGAGAACAGCTTTAAAGTGCATTTCCATCAATAATGAATCTCCAGGATTTCTTGTACCTTTAAGTAAAAGCGTTCTTTTTGGTTCAATAATTTCACCGAAAGGTGTGCCATCAATTGGTACTAAAATTGAACGATTAAAGCTAATTTTAGCTTCATAATTGAATAATCCACATTCATTCAAATTTTGAGAAGATTTGATTTTTAGAGGGATAGTAATATTTTCATTAATTTTGGTTTCAATTAAATCTTCATTTAATGTTACTAAAGTCTTAGCAGAGATATTACTGATTATTATAGGTTCAGAAGTATTAATGCAACCACTTTTATCGGTAACAGTTACGAAATATTCTCCAGCACTTTCTACAGTAATTGACTTAGTAGTTTCACCAGTATTCCATTGATAAGTCTCAAAATCATCAATAACCGTTAATTGTGTAGAATGGCAATTGCAAATATCACTACTTCCTAATATTTGCACTTTAGGTGGAGCTAAATCATAAGTAGTAACATTTACAGTATCAAATCCAACACATGAATTAGCATCAGTTACTTTTAAATAGTATGTAATAGCTTTTTTTATACTTACTATCGGTGATTGGATTGTAGTACTTGATAGACCTTCAGAAGGGTACCATTCATATTTATATGGAGGAGTACCATTTGTAGCTGGTTCTCCGATTTGCATTTTACCATTTCCGCAAAGCTTAATATCGTCTCCGGCAATCGCTTTGGGTGGATCGAGTAATTGAACAAAACTTTCTTGAGTGCCGTGCAGGCAATCATCACCAATTAATACATTCACGACATATTTTGTATTTTCAATCGGAACCACAGTAATTGTTTTTTTATCTGATGTAAAGCCTTCTGGAATGCTAACCCACTGATAAGTTGCATCGCTTTCTTTGAAATTTGGTGGGATATTTGCAGTCAAAACTACACTCTCGCCAGGACAAATACTATTTGAAGTGCTTTGAATGTCGATGTCTAAATTTGATTCGCAAGAGAAGCAATTATTTGTTTTATAATAAATTCCGGCAAGAAGCCAAGTATATTGGTCGGAGGAGATATTTTCCTCAGGCTCTATGCCGAATATATAATTCGTCTGACCCTTTTTTAACTCAAAATTAGAATATGTATCAAAATTCCAGAATTTGCGGATAGCTGGAATAAATGTGAAGTTATAATTATAAATTGCGTGAGTAGTTTGATTAGTCTGTAAATCAGAAAAAAGGACGAATGCTTTAGTATTTTTGGTAGTTTCGCATACATTTAATCCCAAAAAATTATGTCTTACATTGGTAGGCATGCCCTTCTCATCGACTTTAAAAATAAAGCCTTCGTTAATTACCAAATGCCCCTGAAATGAAGCAGTCAAATCAGAATAAATAACCATAATTGACATTCCATCAAGGAAATCAGCATCAGCATTATTTACATTGATTTTATAATCCCCATTCCCACTTATTATTTCAGTTATATCGAGACGATGATGAATTTTAGAGTCATTGCTCCAGCCAGTGCCTTCTCCGTTTGCTCCTCTACCACAAATAACAGAAGGTTTGTAAATTTCATTAAAACTTGGGTTAATTACCTGCACATTAAATGGTTTTGGGCTTTGCTTCATTGGTAAAGAATATGAAAACCACAAATATGCTTTTTCGATATTTATACAATTATTTGGAATACCTGAAATATTAACTATAGTTGGGAGTCCACTTCCTTTAATGTAATATTGCTTTTGCTGAGAATTGGAATCTCTAGTAGTTACTTTAGTTGATCCGACAGTGAATTCTAATCCACATTTATGCATATCGACGATGATATTATCCAACTGAGCATAAGCAAAAAATGAATTTACAAGAAGTAATCCGAAAATATATATAAATTTTTTCATTAATTCAAAAGTATGTTTTCTTAATAATTAACAATAATTATTATTAAGAACGAAAATAATAACACAATTACAAAAATAACAAAATATATTAATTTATTTGTTATAATTACATTTTTGAAATGTTCGATTATTAATTTATCCAAAGAAATTTCAAATATATTATTAAAAACGTTTTTAATTCGTCTAAGTAACATTAATGATAATAATTTGATTATAAAATAATAATACATGAATAAAGAAATAAACTTAGATAGAGATAAAATTGATAAAATCGATAAAGCAATAATAGAACTTTTGGGCGAGAGAAAAAGAATTACTGATGAGCTGATTTCAAGTAAGAAAGAACAAAATTTACCAGTAGAAGATCTTCAGCGCGAAAATAATATCGTATCAAATTTGCAATTATTTGCTAAAAATACTTTATCTCCAGAATTAGTAAAAGATATTTATTCTTCGATCTTCAGGTATAACAAGATTAATTTCCTAAATCAAAATATTCAAAAAAGCGAATTATTTGAATATTTAAAATCAAACAAATTTATTATTTCTGGACCTTGTGCTGTAGAATCTCTTGAGCAAATTGACAGCATTGCTAATAAATTAAAAAATATTGGTATTAATTTATTGCGAGGAGGATGTTTTAAACCTCGTACTTCTCCAGATTCATTTCAAGGTCTTGGCACAGTGGGATTAGAATATTTATCGAAAACTGCCAAAAAATATTCATTGTATTCAGTATCTGAAATTACCTCATTTTATCAATGGGAAATGGGATTTGAGAATATTGATATTATTCAAATTGGAAGCAGAAATGCTATGAATTTTGAATTATTAAAATCTATTGGGAAAATAACTGCAAGCACTCAAAAACCAGTAATTTTAAAACGTGGATTTTGGATGACAATCTCAGAATTTCTCTCGGCTGCAAATTATATTATTAATGAAGGTAATAAATCAGTTATTCTATGTCTGAGAGGGATTAGGACTTTCGAGCAAATAAATTCAGAGTTCCGCTTTACACCGGATTTAGCATCAATATTAGAATTAAAAGCAAAGACAGATTTACCAATAATTTTTGATCCTTCTCATTCTGCTGGTGATAGCAAATATGTAATTCAATTAGCGGAAGCTGCATTAGAATTGGGTGCTGATGGTCTAACAATAGAATCGCACTGCTCACCAGAATGTGCTTTATCTGATGCTAAGCAGTGCGTATTTCCAGATAGTCTTATTCCACTAATAGAAAAAATATCTAAAGATTAATTCTTTAAATAGATAATTTCAAGACAAACCATACTTTCTCTGTATGAGGCTGTATTGCTAATGTAGAAGTAATAGGTATATTAAATGAATCTGTAATTTTTAATATTTTTGTAAAGTTAAATCCTGCATTTACGAATATTAGTTTATTTTCATCAACGCTATACATATTAGTAATTCCACCAGGTCCTGTACCTTTAGCTACTCCAATAAATGGTTCTAAAATATGATTTTCATTATTGATTACTAAATATGAAATGCCCATATATAGTGGATTCTGAGGATTATTAAAGAAATTATAATCTAATAAGAATTTAAAGGGAATATCATCAGATAAATAATAATCAAATAGAAAATTCATAGTTTGAGACCCTTGAGGTAGTCCATTTTCATCTAAACCTTTTAAATTAAAAAATTTTTTATTTTCAAATGGGCAGTAATAAAGAGTAATTCCTGGAGTGAAATCGCCAATTGGTGTGGAAATTTTATATTTTACTCCCCAATCAATTTCATTAAAAGGAACTAATTCATTATTAAATTGTTCTCTTGCAATTAATGCTTGGGATCCCCAAATGAAAAATTTAAAACCATAATACTCAACGGAAAAATACGGTTGGATAGCAGGGGAATCTCCATAGTCAATTCCTCTAAAATTATATAAACTTACCAAATCCGCTGAAGCGTCAATTTTGAAATGCTCGCACTCTTCAGCATTCAAATTAATTTGACTTGCTGATATAAATAAAAATAAAGTAAAAATAAAAGTGTTAATAAATCGATACATTGTTTTTCCCAAATATATTACATAAATTATTATAATTATCTATTGATATTTGATATTTTACATCGTCTGCCATATATTTTGTAACTTCATTGTTTTCATCTATCAGATTAAACATTAATTCGCATTTACCATATATATCATTGCAATTGTTATAAAGATTATCAATGGATTTAAATTCATTAGTATTTTGATAAATACTAATATTGTATCCTCTTAAATTAGTTTGAATTGCTGTATCTAATGGAGTAATTGAATCAGCATATATTTTAATTTTTTCATTTTCAGATTCTATTTTACCAGTAACGCAAATAGTTTTTTTCTCTAAAATACAATCATTATATTTTTCATAAGTATTGCTCCAGCAAATTACTTCACCTTTGTTATAAAAATCTTCTATTTCGACGAAAGCAATAGTTTTTCCCTTTTTATCAAGTTGTCTTCTAATTCCAGAAATTAAGCCACATATTCTTACTTTCTTGCCAATATATGGTGACTCAGTCTCTGATAAATTAATTTGTGAGAGTTTTTTCATAAATGGTGCATATTTATCTAATGGATGTCCACTAATATAGAAATTCAAAAATTCCATTTCCTTCTCAAGTCTAATAGTAGAATCCCAATCTCTTGTTTCAATTAATTTCGGGACAGGGACAGCAATATCAGCTAAATCACCAAATAAATTTTTAGTATCATTCGGAGCAATATTCATAGCTTTGCTATAATTTATTGCTAAATCCATTGATTCATATAATGATGCTCTTCGCGGTTCTATTGAATCAAAAGCACCACTGCATATTAATGCTTCTAACATTCTTTTATTTAAATGATGTGGATCAATACGCGAAGCAAAGTCAAAAAATGATGAGAATTGCTTGTCTTGTCGAGTTTTTACGATTGATTGTACTACTGCTGTACCGATATTTTTAATGGCAGACATTGCAAAATATATTTTACCATCTTTTACAACAAATTTCTCATTAGAGCTATTTACATCTGGTGGTAAAATATCAATTCCAAGTGCTTTTGCTTCATCGACTAGTTGAACAATTCTAGTTAAATTGCTTTTTTCAGCAGTCATATTGGCAGCAAGGAATTCGGCTGGATAATATTTTTTTAAATATGCAGTTTGATATGCTAAATACGAATAAGCTAAAGAATGAGATTTATTAAATCCATAATTTGCAAATTTAAAAATCAAATCAAAAATTGCAATTGCAGTTTTTTCGTCAATACCTTTGTTTAATGCACCCTCAATAAATAATGGTCTTTGCTGGTCCATAATAACCATATTCTTTTTTCCCATTGCTTTTCTGAGAATATCGGCTTGTCCCAATGAAAAATCAGCAATATCTTGTACAAGCATCATTACTTGCTCTTGATAAACAATGATACCATAAGTATATTTTAAAGATTTTTCCATAATTGGATGAAGATAAGTGATTTCTTTCTTTCCATTTTTGCGGGCAATATAATCAGGAATATTATCCATAGGGCCGGGTCGATATAGTGCATTCATTGCTGTAAGCTCTTCGAGGTTACGAGGTTTTAGTTGTGATAAATACTCCTGCATTCCTTTACTTTCAAACTGGAATATTCCAACAGTTTTACCTTTGCAAAACACATCATATACACTTTTATCTTCGAAGTCAATATTATCAGGGTCAATTTTAAGATTATAATTCTTTTCTATTAGTTCAATGGAATCATCAATAATAGATAAAGTTCGCAATCCAAGAAAGTCCATTTTCAGTAATCCTGCTTCTTCTAATACTTTCATAGTATATTGCGATACGAGCTCATTATCCTTTTTCACTAATGGAATAAATTCTGTACAATCATCCGGTGCTATCACGACACCAGCTGCATGTACAGAAGAATGTCTATAAAGTCCCTCTAATAATAAAGAATATTCTTTTAATTTGACAATATCAGGGTCATTATTTTCTTTAAAATCCTTTAAATCAGGAAGTTCAATTGCTTTAGCTAATGGTGTTACTTTTCCTAAATTTGTAGGAATCTTTTTATTTATTTCATTAATAGCCGTATGTGGTATCCCAAGAACTCTTCCTACATCTTTTAGAACAGCTTTGCTTGACAATGTACCGAAAGTAATGATTTGCGAAACAGCTTCGTTTCCATACTTTTCTTTAACGTAATTAATAATATCTTCTCTTCTATTATCAGCAAAATCAATATCAATATCTGGCATTGATATTCTTTCGGGATTAAGAAATCTCTCGAATAGTAAGAAATATGGTAGTGGGTCTAAATTTGTAATTCCAAGGCAATAAGCCACCATTGAGCCGACAGCAGATCCTCTTCCGGGGCCAACTCTTATCCCTAATTTATTTTTTGCTGCATCGACAAAATCATACACAATTAAAAAGTATCCTGGAAATCCCATTTCAATTATGACTTTTAGCTCGTATTCGATTCTGTCAATTTGTTCTTGAGTAGGATTAACATATTTTTCTTTAAATCCTTTATAAACAACTTCGCGTAAATATTCATTAAGATCTTTTGCTTTGCTCGTTTCGGGAATAGGGAAAACGGGCATAAAGATTTTATTTTCAAATTTTACATTGCATTTATCAGCAATTTCTAGTGAATTAGAGAGTGCATCGGGGAAATCTTTAAATAGGTCATTCATTTCCTCGCGTGTACGGAAATAATACTCAGCAGTACCATAGCGTAGCTTGTTTATATCGATATTATCATTAGAAATATTTTCTTTATTAATCAAAAGCAAGATATTATGGGCTATTGCGTGTTCTTTTTTTGTATAATGTATATCATTTGTTGCAATTAATTTTATTCCTAATTCATTAGCTATTTTTGGTGCTTGCTCAAGAATAATTTTATCTCCGTCGAGATGGTGATTTTGAATTTCTATATAGAAATCATCTCCAAATAAATCCTTATAATATTGAGCTTGAGACTTTGCTAATTCATAATCTCCTTGCATCAATGGGCGACTAACTACTCCCGCTAAGCAAGCAGAAGTGGCTATAATTCCTTCATGATATTTTTCTAATAACTCTTTATCAATACGAGGTCGATAATAGAATCCATCTGTATGCCCATATGTGGATAGTTTCATTAAATTCTTATAACCTTGGGCATCTTTAGCTAATAGAATTAAGTGGTAATAATTACTTTTTTTGTTTTGAGCAGAACGATCAATTTTTTTATCAAAACGACTATTTAGAGCTATATACGATTCAAAACCTAAAATTGGCTTGATCCCTGCTTTTGTGCAAAGTTTATGAAATTCAAAGCAACCATACATTACTCCATGATCAGTAATTGCAAGGGCTTTATGATTATCCTCAACAGCAGATTTAATTAATTCCTCTGATGTGCAGGCAGCATCAAGTAGTGAATAATGAGTGTGGTTATGTAAGTGAACGAAATCTTGCATTTATTTGAGAATTTTATCTAATTTGAAAAATTCAAATATAAGATTAAATTTTCAAAATTTCTTAATTAAACTCAAGAATGTGTGTAAAATTATTTGTAGAATTATTTATTATTTAGTGATGACAGATTTTACACCTGCGAATGATGGATTTATCCCCATTGTAGATAGGTTTTGTACAACAACTCCTCTGCTTGAAGAAGAATGAAGAATATTATTATTTCCAATATAAATACCTACATGCGAAATGCTCGAATTATTGCTAAAAAACACTAAATCTCCACTTTTTGCTTCAGTAATATTTATTGCTTTCCCTCGTGTATATTGCTCTGCCGCTGTGCGAGGGAGTGAAATACCAGCAGTTTTAAATACTTCCATTACAAACCCTGAGCAATCTGCTCCACTTCTGCTTTCGCCACCCCAACTATATGGTGTGCCTATCCAAGATTGAGCTTCTGATATTATTTGCTTTCGAGTTCCATTTAAAAATTCTGTACTAATATTTGATTTATCATAAGATTTTCTTGATTTTTCATTTTTGGGGATTTTGCTATATTTTGTTTTATCTTCAGAATAATTTTTATTGCTTGTTTTTTTCTTGTTGGAATTACTTTTGTTTTGCGAAGCATTTTCGCTATATGAGTTTGACTCTTTAGACTTGTTATCCGAAGTAAATCGAATGGAAGGCACACATGAGCTCATAATTAAAGCTATGCAAAAGATAATAATAAAGTATATAAAATTTCTTTTAGACATATTTTATTTTTATATCAGAGTAATAATTATTTATAAATATTAAATAAATATGAATCAATATTAGTGCCATTAAAAGTGGTTTATTTTCCTACTGCAATCATTAAATTATAATTGCTAAACTGATTAGAAATTGCGTCAGTTATCGATACTTGAATTATATAGGCATTGTCGAGCAAAGAAAAAAGATGTGGTGCAATATCAATTTGATAATTATTTCCAATGTTATCTATATTTCCAATTGATTTAATGAAATTACCATTTATATCTAGAATTTTTATTTGACAGTAAGAAATGAAATTTTCGGTTTGAATTGACAGAGTACAATCTGAATCTTTTTCTTTGTTAAATGAGTAATTAGAAATTTTAATTATTGTTTTATCATTTGTCATATTTGAACAGTAATTAATTCTTAATGGAGTAGAATAATTTTCATCAAGACAGCTGATGAGATTGTTTTCAAAGTTGGCAGGAAGTGTATATGATTTTCTCTCTAAACTTCTATTTTTAGTAGAAAGTAATTTATTATTATGAAAATCCGCAGAATAATATAAAGAATCTAAGATATTGTAATAATTATCAGTTATCAAAACAGAATCGCCATTATTATTAAGGAAGTAGCTTTTATTAAGAATATGCACTTTATGAGAATCATTTCGAGAAATATTATTAAAAATAACAGAATCTCCAGTTATTAGAAAATAATCTTTTGGATTTACAATATTTCTCATATTTAATTGATATGTTGAAATTTTATCATCATTTGTAATTACAATATTCAAATTTTGTAGATTGATATGATTTTCTGTATTATTGTATAATTCAATAAATTCTGAGTGCAAATTATCAGAATCAAATAGAATTTCATTTAAGAAAAGGCTATTTTGGGGGATATTTAAATTTATATTATATAAGGTTTGAAAAATAGTATCTATTTCGCTTACTAGCAATAATTCTATAGAAATTAACCCATAATAATTTAATGAATCGCTAATTTCTGATTTTTGAATATTTAAAAAAATAGTATCCTTTACATCTATTTTTATTATTTCTTTAGTGATTTCATTTTCATTGAAAATTATTTTAAAATCTATATTATTATAAAGTAAATTGCTGTTATTTATAATGTCGAAAGTCAAATGATCGTAGCTTTCATCATAATTTATTTTCAGTGTATTATATCCGTTATTAATATCTACTGAATTTATAAAACCTGCTGTATTGCTATCTTTTGAAACACAAACTGCGAAATTACTATTTTGAAATTTAACATCTTGCGATATTCGCTCAATGGAAAATCCATAATCAGATTTTTTTTGGAAATAATAAAGCGAATCGATTAATTCATTTTTTGAATTAAATAAATACAAATAATCATCAGTATTATTTAGAATTGGAATTTTTGATTGAATTAAAATTGCAGAATCCGGTATTTTATAATATAATTTAAACGCTGAAGTATCTTTAGTAATCACACAATATTTATTGCTATTAAGTTCAATTGGAATTTGATTAATAGCCGCAGTAGCATCTTTTAAAATTATAATATCATTGATAAAAGATGACGTATTATTATAAATTTCTATCCACTCTGGTGCATTATTGACTGGTGCTGGCAAAATCTCACTTATTATCTGAGAATAGATGATAGGTGATTGCAGTAATAAAATAGTTGTAATTAGAATTTTTATAAATTTCATATTATGTATTCAACAATTATCAAATATGACTGAAAATATAAAAATAACATTTTTTTAAGAAAAAAGATAAATAAATTAAATTATTAAAATTCTTGATTCTATTAAAATTATAATAAAATAGAAAAAAATCGTAATTTTGTATTCTAAATAAAAAATTAATTTTGATTATAATATAATAACGGAAAACATATATGAAAATTACATTTCCAAACGGAGATATAAGAGAATATCCTGATGGTACTACTGGAATGGAAATTGCATCATCTATCTCTCAAGGACTTGCAAGAGAAGCTCTTGGTATCTTGCTTAATGACTCAAAATATGATTTATCTCGTCCATTGCATGAAGATGGCGTAGTGAAAATCCTTACTTTTGATTCACCTGAAGGCAAAGATATTTTCTGGCACTCTTCGGCGCATTTAATGGCTGAAGCAGTCTCTCAATTATATCCCGGTTCTAAGTTCGGAGTAGGACCTGCTCTTGAAGCTGGTTTCTATTATGATATTGATTTACCGGAAGGTGTGAAATTATCAACTGAAGATCTTCCTAATATTGAAAAGAAAATTCAAGAACTAATTAACGCTGCTTCTAATTACGAAAGACAAGAAGTTACTTGGGAAGAAGCAATGAAGCACTTCAAAGAGGTAGGCGATGAATATAAGGTCGAATTATTAGAAGGCTTAAAGGATCAAGAAATTACTTACTATAAACAAGGCACTTTCTTAGATCTATGTCGTGGGACTCACGTTCCAAATACTTCATATTTAAAGTTTATGAAGCTGACAAATATTGCTGGTGCATATTGGAAAGGTGATGCCTCTCGTAATATGATGACCAGAATTTATGGCATTTCTTTCCCAAAAAAGAAAATGCTCGAAGAGTATTTAACTATGCTCGAAG
>CALLXS010000076.1 GCA_937875295.1 uncultured bacterium
ATATTTACGGATACAAGAGGTGCGAGTGCCAGCCCGAATTCTCAAAATAGGAAAGAAAGTCCGAAACCGTCTATGACGCCTTCAGTGGTTTCTTCGGATACCGTGTACACGAAGGATGAACTGGCATCTGCAATTATGGACAAGGAAAAGGAGTTATCTGCACTGAGGCTGGATCTGCAAGAGCAGAATATGAAATTAAATACGGCACAGAAGACTTTAGATGAAGGACAGGTCACTGCAAAGTTTGGCGGTGTTGTGAAAAATGTCGGTGACCCGAAAAATCCACCCAGAGATGGCTCTCCGTTTCTGGTGGTATCCGGGACAGAGGGACTGTATGTGTGCGGATTGGTCAGTGAACTGATGCTTGATAAAATCAAAGAGGGCAATGTGGTAAGTGTGACATCTTACGAAAGCGGTACTACATGCGAGGCGACAGTCAAAGAGGTCTCCCCGTATCCTTCGGAACAATATGACAACTATTCCGATTCGAATGCATCCGGGTATCCGCTTACATTGCTGATCAAAGAGGGTGGAGAACAGTTCAGGAACAATGAGGGTGTGGGAATTTCTCTGGATTCGCAGTCAGATGGCAATATGGGCGGCGGACTCTCCTTAAGCAGAGCATTTATCAAGGAAGAGAATGGTGCAAAATATGTCTACGTACGCGGAAAAGATAAGAGACTGAAACGCAAAAAGATCAACACTGGCCGCCTGATCTGGGGTGATTGCTACGAGATAAAAGACGGTGTCGGCGAGGAGGATTGGATTGCATTCCCCTATGCGAAGAATGTAAGGGAAGGCGCTAAGACAAAGGAAGGAAGCAGCGAACAGCTGTATCGATAGGGGGAAGAAAAATGTTGGAAAATATAAGTCCGGATTTAATTCTACTTGATATTATGATGCCAGAAATGGACGGTTATGAAGTCTGCCAATCAATTAAAGCTAATCCTAAAACTACAGATATTCCTGTAATTTTTATAACTGGAAAAGCAGAACATGAAGACTTAATTAAAGGCTTTAAAGTAGGAGCAACTGATTTTGTAACTAAACCATTTAATGCTGCTGAATTATTATCAAGAGTATCTACTCATATCGAGCTAAAATTATCGCGTGATAAATTAAAAAAATACAATGATGAGCTTCAGAAATTAAACTCTACAAAAAATAAATTCTTTTCTATAATTGCCCATGACTTACGAAGTCCATTCTCCGGCTTTTTGGGGCTTACTCAATTAATGAATGAAGATTTAGATCGCTTAAGCAAAGAAGAATTGCGAGTTATAGCTGACAATATGAACAAAGCTGCTGTAAAATTATATAATTTCTTAGAAAATTTGCTTGAATGGTCTCGCTCTCAAATGAATACAATTAAAATTGATTTGCAAAAGAATAATATAAATAAAATTTTTAATGATATTATTAACATTTCTAAAGAATCTCTAAAAAATAAAAATATTACTCTTAATAATAATTTAAATGAAGATATTAATTTAGTTTGTGATTACCACACTATTTCCACAGCATTCAGAAATATTATATCTAATGCAATTAAATTTACTCCAAACAACGGCAATATTATTGTTTCTTCACTAGAAGATGGTGATTTTATAACTATTTCTATAGCTGATTCAGGAGTTGGAATCCCAGAAAGTCAATTAAATACAATTTTTGAAATTGATAAAAAAATTGTGACCTCAGGGACAAATAAAGAAAAAGGCTCAGGTCTTGGATTGCTTTTGGTAAAAGAATTTGTTGAAAAAAATGATGGAAAAATTAATATTACTTCAGAATTAAATCGAGGTACTAAAGTTAATATTACATTATCAACTAATAGAAACATATCACAAGCTGAATAACGTAACAAAAAAATCAAGAAAATCTTGTTATTTTCTTGGTAATTCCTAATTAATTACTTAATTTTGCGTTAATAATTTGTTTTATAAATTTTTTTTAAAAAAAAATCACTTTTAAGGTAAAATATGTCCCAAGAAATTTCAAACATTGAAAACAACTCCGACGAAAATATGACTATTAACAATTCTGAGAACAACAATATTGAAAGCACTATTTCAGATATTACACCAGAAAATAATACTAACAATTCAACAGAGAATCTTGAAGCTCAAACTCCTATTTCTCAAGAAAATCAAGCAGAGAATAGCAACCTTGTTCATAACGAAGAGGAAGATAAATCTGAAGAGATTTTAAAAGGAAAAGCTAAAAAGGAAAAGCTAAAAAATGAAAGAATTGAAAAGCTCAATGAAATCTTTGATGAATTAAAAGGTATTAAAGAAAATAATGGTACTATTGAAGTTGAAGTTATAAGCAGAATTAAAGGTGGTCTTAGAGTTAAATATAAAGATGTTGAAATTTTCTTACCTACTTCTCACTTTACCTTAAAACGCAATGCTCCTGAAAACGAGCTCCAAGAAGCAATTGGAAATAAATATGAAGTAGAAATTCACGAATTCGAAGAATCCGAAACTGGAAGAAAAGCTGTAATAGTTTCTCGTAAAAACCTTTTATCAAAATCTTTCTTTGAGAATCATAAAGTCGGTGATATTGTTAGCGGTAAAATCACCTCTATTGCTAATTTTGGTATGTTCGTTGATATAGAAGGAATGGAAGGTTTAATTCATATCTCCAGAATATCACAAGAAAGAGTCGAAGATCTAAATACTTTATTTAAAGTAGGTGATACTGTAGAATCAAAAATTATCGAAATTAGCAAGTCCAAAAATAGATTAGGGTTAAGTAAAAAAGCTCTTGAACCATCTCAGTGGGATAAATACATTGATGAAATTAAAGAAGGTGATATAATCCCAGGCACAATTAAAAGATTTACTGATTTCGGTATGTATATTGAAGTAAAACCCGGTGTAGATGGTTTAGCTAGAAAAAATGAATTTTCTTGGTCAAAAAGAATTAAACACCCATCTGATATTTATACAGCAGAACAAAATGTTCAAGTATATGTAATGGAATTTAAACCTGACAATAAAGTTCTCATTTTAAGTATTAAACGCACTCAACCTAATCCATGGACTGATATTAATTCTAAGTATTCAATCGGAACAGAAATCAAAGGCACTATAAATCAAATTAATCCTCAAGGTATAGTAATATCTTTCGATGAATTTGATGCTTTTATGCCTAACAGCAAAGCTAGATTAGCAGAAAATAATCATTTTGAAATTGGTGAAAATATAGAAGCTAAAATAGCTGATATCGTACCTGAAAAAGAAACAATTATTTTAGAACCATTACATCAAGTTGCTCCAGAAGCTATTCCAAATAGACAAAGATCCGATAGGAATGAAAGATCTGAAAGAGATGAAAATGAAAGACCTGTAAGAAGAGAACGTTCGGAAAGAAGAGAAAGACCTGATAGAAACTTCAGAAATGATGATAAAGAAGGTAAACCAGAAAAATATTCTAGCGTTAATCCTAAAAACTTACCAACTGCTACTCCTATTTCATTCTTTGATTTACTTTCTGAAGAAGATAAAGCAATTTTATTGAACCAAAATTCTGCTGAATCAAAATAAAAATACTGCAGATATAGATTTAAAATAGAAACAGCCTAAATAAATTAGGCTGTTTTTTTTGTATCAACAAATTAAAATTCTTATAATTAGTCGAATTGTAAGCTAACACCAAAAATAAAATTTCTTGGCAAGCCGGGTTCTAAATAGTAAGCGACATTCTGTTTTACAGATGGATTAATAAAACTAGAAGCAGAATATTTAGTATCTAAAATATTATTTATGCTTGCATATATGCGAAATTTAAAATCATCAGTTATGCTTATATAATCATCTAAACCAATAGTTAAATTTAATAATGTATAAGCAGGAACTTCATAATAATTTGCATCATCTGCGAAATACTTCCCTACTCCTCGTAAATTAGCTTCAACAAATGTATTAGCTAAGAAATCCATTGCATATTTTAATGAAATATTATAAAATATATCGGGTACACCAGCCATTTTATTATCTTTATAATTTAAATATTTACCAGTATTATTTTTGTCTAAAAGACCTAAATCAACAATATATTCTGAATACTTGCTCTTCATATATGTTGCTGACATATTTAAAAATAAAGACTCAAATACACCAAAATCGAAATTGCTTTCAATTCCATATCTACTTGTTTTTCCGGCTGACATATAGAATTTACCATCTAAATATGGTACTAATTCATTTTTTACATCAATATAAAATAAAGCGATATCATATTTAAAATCAATAGAATTTGGATATTTTATCCAATGCTTTGTACCTATTTCATAAGTATTTGAAATTATTGGGTCAAGTAGAGGATTTACCTGTAAATTAGGATATTCATCTGATGGAGAAGTTTCGTTCCCTGCTGGTACTTCAATACCTCCACCATAATTTAAGTATATTGAATGATGATTGCTTAAATTAAATGCAATTGCTGCTTTTGGGGTAAGTCTGCTAAATGTCTTTTTTTCATAAGGGATAAGAGAATCTTCTCCTGCTTCATAAAATAGATCACTATAGTAACTAATTGCATCATAGCGTAATCCAAAAACAGCAGTTATAAAATCTTTATACTTCAATTCATCTTGAAGGTATAAACCGAAAGAGTTTGCTCCTTCGCGTTTATTTGTTTTTAATGCTCCCCTTGAAGCATCTGCCTTTAACGAATAGAATAATATTGCACCATCTTGATATTGTTCATCGATGCCTATAATTGCAGTATTAAAGAATTTTTCTGAGAATTGAATACTATTTTTATAATTTAAATTACCACCTATTTTATATCTGGTAAATTGCCTAAATGTCTTTCTCTCAGACCTTTCTAAGTACTTAGGATTCGCATAGAAATTTGCTGAAATTGAATTATTATCATCAATATAATGATTGATTATTCCTCCGATTCTCATTACATAATTAGTTCGTCCCTCTTTTTGATGAAGATAATTTGAATTTGCTTTCTCTGGAGAACTATTAAATTCAATGAGGGATAATGGACCCGGGATTTGAAATTGATTATATCCAAATGTCATAAGAGTTTTAAAATCAGTTTTATCGCTGATTTGACCTTTAAAAATAAAGTTTCCTAATATCTTTTCTGAATTAGAATTTTCTCTATATCCATCAGATTTTGAATATGATAAATTACCTAATAATCCACCACCTGATGTATTTTTAAATGCAGAAATTGCATATTTTTGAAATCCAAATGATCCACCCATTGCATCAATTTTCAAAAAATCATCGGAATTTTCTGGAAACGTAGTTAATGAAATAACTCCTCCAGCAGCGTTTCCATAAAGTGAACTTGTATTTGACCTAAGGACTTCAATATTTTGGACAAATGCCATATCTATTAGATCAAATGCAGTTCTTCCATCGGGTTCAGATTCTGGAATACCGTCTAAAATAAACTTAATTCCACGAGAAGTTCCGCTATTTGAACGATCTCCTGCTCCCCTTGCTCCAAAACCTCTTATAGTGATTTTGCTATCAGCAGTGCCACTTCTAGAAATTGATAATACACCCGGCACAGTATTAAGTGCATTTCCAAATCCACTACCCAAACTGTTTTGGAATTGTTTTTGTTTTACAAAGCTTACAGCTAAAGGTATTTCATAAATATTTTTTGCATATTTATTTGCAGTAATTATAATCTCAGGAAAATATGTAGTATCAGCATTATTAAAAGCTCTTACCGACATATTAAAGCAAAGAAATATAATTACTATTATTAAAATTTTATTTTTCATAATTGTAATAATTTTTTTGTTAAAATATAATTAATTTAAATACTATTTTTAATATTTAAATTTGTTAATTAATTGTTGAATTATATTATTTATGAAAATATTGGGGGTGGAGTTTTTGGTGGGTAGTATTCTTTAATTATAGAAAATTTATATATAATGAGATCAATAATTTCATTTGATAAAATTTTAAAATTAATATTAGAAATTTCGAAAAAATAAAAATTAAACACATTTGGGAAATATTTAAGTCTACTTTGATGACCTTCAGACTTATTTATTTTCAAGATTTCGGTAAATACATTGAATAAATTACTTTCCTCTATATCATGAATACATCTAAAAACTGTAACATCAGCCGAATCGTATCGAGATATTACATCATACATTTCACCTTTATATCTAAATTCTCTTGAATGAATCTCTATGAAAGAATTAATTGGATTCTGTTGCGAAATAGGAATGGTCAGAATAATACTTTTTTCGTAATTATTTTGACTCATTAATTCATATTTTACTTCTTTATGAATAATATATAAATTAATTTTCAGTAAAAATATATAACCTACTGTACTTATTAAAACAATTATTAATACTAAAAAAGTAATAATCTTTTTCATTTTATTGAGCTTGTCTTACCCATTTCCATAAATCAGAAAATGTTGGTTTTTTGCCATATGATAATATCCCAATTCGGTAAATTTTTGCAGCTATCCATAAACAACCTAAAAATGTAAGAATACATAAAATCATAGATAATATTACTTGCCACATCGGTAATACCCCGTCAGTAATAATGATCCTAGCCAACATTAAAATTGGTGAGAAAAATGGGACTAAAGATAATATTATTGACATTGTGCTATTTGGATCATTTACTATTGCTGAAATCATTAGAATTGGCACTACTATAAGTATTGTAATTGGTGTTGAAATTTGACCTGCATCAGATTCTTGATCCACTGCAGAACCAATTCCAGCATAAAGGGTAGCATAAATAAAATATCCGGCTAAGAAATAAAAGAATAATGAGAAAACTATTAAAGGAGAAATTGAAGGTATTTTCATTGTTTCAATCGCTTCTTTCGAAATGGCGTCAGTCCCTCCCATTCCAGGCATTTGGGTTGCGACAGATGAATCAGCTCCTATTGATTGTAATAATGGAGCAGCTATATATAATATTATAAATACTAAAATTACCCAAAATAGTACTTGTACGATTCCTACTAAACCAATTCCAACGACTTTTCCGAACATAATTTCAAATGGTTTTGCTGATGAAACAATTATTTCAACAATTCTATTTGCTTTCTCTTCAATTACGCCATTCATAACCTTTGAACCATATAAAATTATCATCATATAAATTGCAAAAGCAATTATATAAGCTAGTACAAATTGAAAATCACTATTATTTTCTTCAATACCTTTGTTTTTGTCTGCTGATAGTTTTAATTCTTTTATTTCTATAGACTTACTTATATTAGCAAAAGTATTTGTATCAATTCCAGAAGTTGCTAATAATTCTTTTGTTCGAACTTCATTGACAGCCTTTAAGATTTTATCATTAGCTGAAAGACCACCACTCCCCATACTATATAATTTCACTTGACTATTTGCTAGCATATTTGTATCTATTACTAAAAAACTAGAAATTTTATCAAGTCTTACGCTATCAGAAAGGGCTTCAATATTCAAATTTGATAGATAAAATACTTCTTTATTTTGCTTTACTATTTCGCTACCAAATTTATTTGTTAAATCTATTATTGGCATTTTTTGAGTAGTAGACTGCATTGTGAAATAGGTAATTAAAGCAGGAACTGCAAATATAGCAACCATCAGAATAGGTCCGATAATAGTTGCTATCAAAAACCATTTATTTTTTACTTTTGTTAGGAATTCATGAGCTATAATTGTTCTAATTTTTCTATAATTGGACATTTTCTACTCCAGACTTTGATACTACGTCGATAAATATTTCGTTTAAAGATGGTTCTGATAATTCAAAACGGCTTATTTCAGCAGATTTATTAGCTTTTTCTATAATTTCTTTGAAAGACATTTCTTTATTTGTTACTCTAAATTCAGCTCTACCTTTGCTTCTATTAATAAATTGAACATTATGTAATTCATTTAAAAATTCGTCGCTACCTTCGTATTCAATTAATACAGTATCTTTGCCAAATTCTTTTTTTATATTTCTCAAATTACCAGATAAGACTAATTTTCCTTTATTAATTAAGCCGATTTTGTCGCACATTTGTTCTGCTTGTTCCATTATATGGGTAGAAAGCAAAATTGTCGTACCATCATTTTTTAAATCTAAAACAATTTTTTTAAATAAATCAGCATTAATTGGATCAAATCCTGAAAATGGTTCATCGAGAATAAGAAGACGAGGTTTATGTAATAAAGTACTAATAAATTGTACTTTTTGCTGCATACCTTTGGATAATTCTTGGATCATTTTCTTTTCCCAATCCGAAGCACCTAATCTATTTAGCCAATATCTTGCTGCATCTTTTGACTGTTTTTCGGTCAAACTTTTGAGCTTTCCAAAATATATTAACTGGTCTATTACTTTTATTTTTTTATATAAACCTCTTTCTTCTGGCAAATAACCCATAAAATCTTGTGATTCAGCTTTAATTTTCTCACCGAAAACACTAATTTCTCCAGAATCAGGATTAAATATATTATTAATCATTCTGATAGTCGTTGATTTTCCAGCACCATTAGGACCAATTATTCCAAAAATAATTCCTTCTTCGACATCAAAACTTATATTATCTACAGCCGTATAATTACCAAAGCGTTTAGTAACAGACTCTAATTTTAAAATTTCCATATTTAAAAAATTAAAATAAAAAAAAACCATATCAACATCTTTGTTAATACAAAATTACGAAATTATATTTCAATAAAATTAGATTTTTAATCTAATAGAATAAAATATTAAGTAATTCTCTGAAAATTAACTTAAATTTGTAAATATTTTAACAATCCATCTAAAAAATGAATCAAATTGATTTAAATAAGTATTTAATAAATATCAGAAGAGAACTCCATAAAATTCCAGAAACTGCTTTTAATGAGATTAAAACATCCAATTTAATAGAACAGGAATTAAATTCTTTTGGAATTAACACATTTAGACCATTAGAAACTGCAGTAGTTGGAATAATAGGTAATATTAACAATCCTTGTATCGCATTTAGAGCTGATATAGATGGATTACCAATGGAAGAAGATACTGGTTTACCTTTTTCATCTACACATAAAGGGCGAATGCACGCTTGTGGACACGATTTCCATATTTCTATGCTATTAGGTGCCGCAAAATATTTAAAACAATATGAGGAAGAATTAAATATTTGCATTAAATTATTATTTCAACCAGCAGAAGAAATGATCCCTGGTGGAGCTAAATTAATGGTCGAAGCTGGAGTGTTAAAAAATCCTGATGTTCAATTTGTATTTGGTCAGCATATTCATCCAGAAAAACAAGTTGGAAGAATTGAAATAGCTGTCGGACCTGCTCTAGCTTCATCTGATGAAATGTATTGGACAATTAAAGGCAAAAGCTCTCATGCTGCTACTCCTCATTTCGGACACGACCCTATTTTAGCTTCTGCAAATATGATAGCGAATTTACAAAATATTATTACAAAATATCGTAATCCCTTAAAACCATCTGTACTATCAATCACATCAATTCATGGTGGTACTGCAACAAATATTCTACCTGAAGAAGTAAAATTAATGGGCACTTTTCGTGCTTTTGATGATAAATGGAGATACGAAACAATTGATAATATTAGACATATATCTTCAAGCATTTGTAGGGCTTACAATTGCGAATCTATTTTCGAACCAAAGATGGGATTCCCTGCTGTGATAAATGATATTACTGCTTCTGACATCGCAAAAGAAGCGGCTATTAGGAAAATAGGCGATGAGAATTTTAGTAATTGTGATCCAATGATGTGGGGTGAAGACTTTGCTTATTTCGCTAATGAAGTTCCTAGCTGTTTTTGGTTCTTGGGTGTAAAAAATCAACCAAATATGCCAGCTTTGCATAATGTAAAGTTATCCCCTGATGAAAATGCCTTAATCATAGGAAGTAATATGTTTATTAACATTGCTTTGAATAATACTGTTTTAAGCAATATATTTAAATAGAGTTGCATTTAAAATAAGATTACAACAAAAGCGTTTAATTTATAGACAAGTATAATTTTGTAAAGTTAATTTTGAACAAAATATAATAATGAAAAAAATAAAATTTATATATATTCTACTTTTCTCGTCAATATTTTTCATTGGTTGCAAGACTTATGATAATTTTACTACTTACTTCAATACATACTATAATGCTGATAGGTTAATTGATGAGAGTGAAAATGAATTTGAATTTCAAGATGAAAAAAAACGAGTTTTCCCTAAAGTATTTATTTCGCAACCAAATTATTGGATTCAACCAGATACAAAGAAATCTCCTGTAGTTTTTATGGATGAATTTGTAATTGACAAAAGACAATTACAACCGGTTAAAATCAAATTAGATTCTGTTATTATTAAAGGCTCAAAGATTTTAGCAAAGCATCCTAATAGTAATTATGTGGAAAATACTTTGTATTTGATGGCAAAATCATATTTTTATCAAAGCGATTGGATAAATTGCCAAGTAAAATGTAGTGAATTAATAGATAAATTCCCTTATGGCGATTTAATTCCAGACGCACATTTAATGATTGCTAAGACTTATTTAATTAGAAAAAAAACTATAACAGGGCTTACTATATTATCACGATGCGTTGACGTAGCTTGGTTAAAGAAAAGATATGATATATTATCTGAAGCATTTAGATTAGAAGCCGAAGTAGCTCTTCGCGATGGACGATTCGATGATGCTTTAAAGCCATATTTGCAAGCTGTTGCTCAATCTGATGATGAAGAACAAAGAGCAAAATGGCAAGTTGATTTAGCTGCATTGCTCTATAGAATCGGAAGATATGATAAAGCTCTAATAGCTTTTGAACAAGTTAGAAATTTCTCTCCAGATTATTCAGGCTTGTTTGAATCTAAATTTTATAGTGCATTAAGCCAAATTAGATTAGGTAATTATGAAATTGGCATGGAAACTTTATCTGAATTGGAAAATGATGGTAAATTCGAAGATTGGAAAGATTATGTTACTGCTGGAAGATTATTAAATTATAAATTAAGTAATGACGATAAAAAATTCCAAGAAACTGAGAAATTTGCTGATTCTGCATTTTCTAATAGCTATATGATTCAGGCTATTTATTTCGAGATTGCTATGATGCATTATGATAAGAAAGAATATGTGGACGCACAAAAATATTTAGCTCAAGTACGAAATGCCAGAAGCGATTTTTATACTACTGCTAATAAATTATATCAGAATTTAGTAGCATATTCACAGAAGAAAAATGAAGCATCAAAAGGTCTTCAAAAATATTCTGCTAATCAAGATTTAAATGATTCACTTAGATTAGTCGTTTCAAATGACGCTTATGAATTTGCTAGAATTAACGAAATTTTAGGTAACCAAGACTCAGCAATTGTTTATTATAAATATGCAATGGATATTGCTCCTATAGATAGCAACACGAGGGCAAGATATGTATATACATATCAAAGAGTTATAAGAGATACTAATCCACTGCTTGCTGATAGTTTATTCGAACAAATTGCAGATTTATATCCAAAAACAGAATTTGGCAAAGAAGCATACAAAAAACTAGGATATACAGAATTTTTTGCAATTGACACAATTCCTGAATTATATAAATCTGCTAATCAAATGAGACGTAATGGTTTATATCAACAATCAATAAATGCTTATAAAGAAATTTATGATAAATATCATAGTAGCCCTTACTCCCCAAAATCACTTTATAGCATTGGATTAGTTTATGAAGAAAATTTGAAAATCTTGGATTCTGCTATATTTTATTACACACTTTTAAAAATAGAATATCCAGATAACGAATTAGTTAAAGATATTAATACATCACTCGTTTATCAAGATATAATAAAAAAAGGAGAACAAATTCCAGACTCTTTGCTTCCGATGAAGGTATATAAGACTCCTAAAAGAGATTATCTATCTGAAATAGAATCAGGAAATGCAATTGAAAGAGCAAACCACTTTGATAAACAACAACACTTTAATACAAAGAAAAAATCTACTCTCGAGCAATATTGGGACAATTTAAAAGACCAATATAATCCAATGGATAAAATAGATAGTCTGAAAAGCAAAATTAAAGATACAAAAGTTAAGGATTTGCTCCCTGGCGTGAAAATCAATACACCAATTGATAAATTTCGCAGTAAAAGTGATTCTGATTCAACTAAAATTCCTACTTTGGCACCAGTCGAAGCTTTACCAATATCGCCAAATAAGGAAAATGAAAACAAAAAATAAAAATTGATTTATTAAATTATTTATATTAATGAAATCAGAAGAAAACAAAGCGCAAAGCATCAAAAAAAAAACCAAAATTACTTCTAAAACAGAAGAATCTCAAAGTCAAATTGATTTATTAAAAAATCAATTACTTTGGTATAAATCTTTTTTCGATTATTCGGCTGATGCAATTTTTATAGTACAACCTGAGACTTGGTGTATTCTCGAAACTAATGACATTAGTTCTTCTATATTAGGAATACCAAAAGAAAAATTAATTGGATCAATATTCCCTCAATTCAAGAAAATTTATGAATCTCATTCTACTAATTCCTCTCCAATTGTTCTTAGCGAATTGAGATTAAATATCGCAAATCGACAAGAAATTGTATTAGAGGCAAGCTCGCGAATTGTTGATATTAATGGTCAGAAATTAATTCAAGTATTAGCTCGCGATATAGCTAAGCAGAATGAACTAAACGACAAATTATTACTAACTGACAAATTAGTTCTATTAGGAATGTTATCCTCAGGAGTCACTCACGAAATACGTAATCCCCTAGCTGCAGTAAATTTAAATTTGCAATTACTCGATAGAAAAATCTCGCATGATTCACCTGAATATCCTTTCTTGCAAATAGCAATGCAAGGTATTGAAAGAATCTCAAAAATTGTGGAAGTATCTCTAAGCTTTTCTAATATTACCACTCCTGAAATCAAAAAAATGAATATTAATTCCCTATTCCCTGCTACAATGGAATTAATAGCACCTACTCTAAGGAAAAAGAATATAAAAGTTGATATAAAATTAGATGATAACTTGCCCCTGGTATCTATCGATTACAATAAAATTCAACAAGTTCTAATCAATTTAATCACAAATGCTTTTGATGCGATTAAAGAGAAAGGCAATATTAAAATAAATACGAAATTTGAACCTTCTCAAAATCAAACACAGAATGATTATGTTCTTATTTCTATTACTGACGATGGATGCGGTATTTACGAAGAAGATATTTCTCGTATTTTTAATCCTTTTTTTTCTCGCAAAGCTGATGGTATAGGATTAGGCTTAGCTATTACTCAAAAAATATTGCTACAACATAATGGGATAATAAATATAATATCCAAAGTTGATGAAGGCACTACAATTACGGTAAAATTACCAGTAGCTAAATAATTTATTAATCAAAACATATTTCAAATAATCGTAATGAATATTTATATTATTGGAGCTTCTAAAGGATTAGGAGCAGGGATAGCTGAAGCATTTGCGAAATTAGGGCATAGTTTATTCATATGCTCACGCAATTTAGAAAATTTAAATACTTTATCAGATCAATTAACAAAAAATTATAACATCAAATGTAATTATAATTTTCTTGACGTTACTCAAAAAGAATCAATTATAAAATCTTATAACGAATGTGTGGAAATTATGGGTATACCTGATATAGTAATATACAATTCAGGAATATCTAAAACCGATAATTTCTTAAATTTTCAATCCCAAATAATCAAAGATATCTATAGTATTAATGTATACGGATTAATTGATTCAATGGAAATTATACTACCATCGCTATTAAAATCTGGAAAAAAAACCATATTCGCAGCAACTTCTTCATTAGCAGAGTTAAGGGGTATACCAGGAAACGCAGGCTATTCTTCAAGCAAAATTGCAGTTTCACATTTGCTTGAAGCAGCTCGTTGTCAATTATACAAAACAAATGTAAAAATAATAACAATCAAGCCCGGATTCGTCCATACTGATATGACAAGTAACAGTAAATTTTCCATGCCTTTAGTGAAATATCCAGATAAGGCTGGAGAAATAATTGCCAGAAAATTACTAAAAAGAAAATCTATTGTTGCATTCCCAGTAATAATCCAATTCCTATCATGGGCAGCTAAACCTATTCCGTCATTTATATACGATTTTATAATGAAGAATTTATGGAAAAAAAATAAAATGCTTGAGGACTATTTATAGTTGATTTACATTATTAATTAGTTGTTTTTTTAAATCGAAACCAATATAATAATCCTTCGTATAAAATACAAATAACACAATTTTTAAACTTTTAGGATTTTTATATGAAATATATTTCAACTATTTTAATCATCACTGGAATGTTATTTTTTTCATTATCACTTTATGCTGACGATTATTTAGACAGCGCATACAAAGTAAATGAAAATGAATTTGATTATAGCTTCTCATCAGATGACTTCGGAAAAACTCCTTTCCGCACTTTTAACTTTTTTCAATATATTTTCAACAATGAATCGCCTAGAATTGATATTAATTATAATTTCAATCAAATTTCTATCGATCCAAAAGAATTTTATGATAGTTTTAACAATACTCCAGAATTAGAAATCAAAGCTGGTTATGTTGTAAATTCTGAAGCTAATAATGGATTTTCAACCAAAAGCAATTTTGAATACTTAAGATTATCTACTTATAATTCTCAATTTGGGCAGGTTGGAAACGCAAATAGAATTACAATGGAAGGTTGGCAGTTTGGATTAGGTAGTACAAAAGGTTATGGCTGGTCATTTGGTAAAAATGTATCAATGCTTTTATATCATGGTAATAACTTTAATTGGCATATAATGACTTTCAATGATCAACCAAAAGAATATATATTTAATAACAAATTAGATAAAATCTCTAATCAATTTAAATTTGGAAATTCTTTCGAAGCTGGTATTGATATAAGATTATATAATTCATTAGGTATTAATGCAGCGTATGAGCAAGCTCATATCTTCCCTGCTCATTTGTTTTGGTATTGGGGAGCTAGCAAAGTTATTGAAGAAGTAGCAAAAAGCTTTACAAATAATTTTATCCAAAAAATTTCAAATCGTAATTCAATTGCTGGACCAGTAATTAATTTTATAATTAAAAATGGTATTTCTTATGGAATGTACGAATTAAGAAAAACAAATATGAACTGGCCAATTACAACAGAATCTCCTCTTGCAATTGAAAAATTTAAGGTAGGATTGACCTATACTTTTTAATTCTTTTTTACGCATAACATCCTTTCAAAATCTCATTTTGATGAAGCTATATAGCTTTATTTAAAATGAGATTTTTTTTATATATTATTTATTATTTATATTTGTGAATAATTTTTATTAATAAAACTAAAACATTCTTTGAATATTTATACAGACATTATATTAGTAGGAATTTTTATTAATTTTTTGAATTATTTAATAGCAACAATGTGCAATTTTCATAATTTGAAATCGCCAAGCTATAATAGAGCAAAAGATTATTACTCATATATAGATTTTAGAAAAATGACTCTATATTCTAAATCTCGTTCTAGAGCTGAGGTTGTTTTTATTTTTTTATCTATTATGGGTTTGTTGTTTTTTTGGATGTTTGAGGGTTTCAGGTTACTTGATGAATTTGTACGTTCTTTTAATATTAATTTTATAGTAGAAAGTATAATTTATATATTAGTAATTTTTTCTTTTTTCATTCTTTTGCTGTTAATTTACGATATATATATTAATTTCTATCTCGATAAGAAATATAGAATTTCTCGAATGAATGTAATAGAATTTGCTAAATCTAAATTTAAAAGATTTGCAATTTATTACTTAAACGCATTAATAATTTTATCATCGCTTTTCTTTTTTAATCATTATTTCGGTTATGATTTTTGGTGGGCATTTTGGTTATTTGCATCTATAATTATTATTTTATACGATTATTTATATCCTTTCATTTACTTGTATTTTTTAAATAAAGTTAAAAATGAAATAACTCCGGAATTAAGAAATAAAATTTTACAATTTTGCGATGAAATTGATTTTCCAATATCAAATATAAATGTATTCGAAAGTTCTAGAAAGACCAATAGATTAAATGCTTTCTTTGCTGGGTTTGGAAAAAGCAAGAATATTATAATTAGTGATAACATTATTAACAATTTCACTGATAGCGAAATATTAGCCGTAATCGGACACGAAGCAGGCCATTATAAATTAAAGCACAATATAAAGAATGTTATTTTATCAATTATTTTGTTGGGATTTATATTATTTTTATTTAGAATTCTAATAGATAATATTGAGATATTTAATTCATTTTATGTTTATAATATTAGTTTTTATGTAGGAATAGTCCTTTATACTATTCTTTTATCCATATTATTTATTATAATATCTCCATTATTAAATAATTATCTTCGCTCACACGAGACACAAGCAGATACATTTTCATATTTACATACTAAAAACAAATCTGCACTAATTTCTGCTATAAAGAAAATATATATAATCAATTTATATAATCCTGTTCCACATCCTTATTATGTTTTCTTTTATTATAAGAGAAATCCAGCAGAAGAGAGGATAAAAATAATTGAGAACTTATAAAATTGATATTAAAAGTCATTAGCCACTTTAGCTCAGAAGGTAGAGCAGCTGAATCGTAATCAGCAGGTCGGGGGTTCGATTCCGTCAAGTGGCTCA
>CALLXS010000077.1 GCA_937875295.1 uncultured bacterium
AAATTATTAAGAAAAGATTTTTTTTTTTACGAAATTATAGTTAATTTTGTAATCCAATAATTTTATATTTTATAATAATTTAATTACTAATTAAATAAGAATAATGGCTCATCATAAGTCTGCATTAAAAAGAGTGCGTCAAAATAGGAAACGCAAAATAGCAAATAGAAATAATAAAAAAAGAATCAAAGAATCGATTAAAGAAGTATTTGCTAGCGATACTTACGAAGTTGGATTTGAAAAATTTAAAAAAGCAAACTCACTTTTAGACAAATTAAGCTTGCGTGGTGTAATTCATAAAAATACTGCTGCAAACAGAAAATCATCTTTAGCAAAGCATTTAAACAAAATTAAAGCTGCTGAAGCAAAATAATTTAATTATAAGCTAACTTTGCGCCCGTAGCTCAATTGGATAGAGCATCTGACTACGGATCAGAAGGTTTGGGGTTCGAGTCCCTTCGGGCGTACTTTACTTATTATTTAAATTTGAAATCTTTTATTTTTATAAATAGAAGATTTTTTCTTTTTTATTGTTAATAAAAAAAGCTCTTTGAAGAGCTTATCAAATGTATATCAAGTTATTTTTTTAACAATGATTATTTTAATGATGTAATTTTCGAATTTTAAATAATTCTTTAAACATATTATAAGAATCTTTAATAGGGCTAACCTTACTCCTTGCATCATTATACCATTCCACTGGCACTTGTACAATATTTAAACCATATTTACGGGCTAAATATAAAGCTTCCACATCAAAACTAAATCCATTAATTTTAGCATTTGAGAAAATTTTATTTGCTGCGTCTGCTGTAAAACCTTTGAATCCGCATTGAGTATCACTTATCCCTCTAAATACTATCATTTGTACGAAACCATTAAATACTCTTCCCATCCATTCCCTATAAAAGGGTTGATGCTCCTTAACCATTTTTCTATCTAAAGCTCTACTACCAATACAAACATCAACTCCTGAATTGAGTATTGGTAATATTTTTTCTATTTCATAAATAGGTGTTGATAAATCAGCATCGGTAAAAATTCTAAATTGTGAGTCTGATTCCAGCATTCCTCTTCTAATTGCAGCACCTTTCCCTTTATTTTTACCTTGGCTTATATATTTTACATATTTATCATACTTTTTTAAAAGATCTAAAGTTCCATCGGTCGAACCATCATCAACAACAATAATATCCCAAGTAAAATCCTTTTTATTGAGATAGTCGACAACTTTTTCGATAGTTTTCCCTATTCTTTCTACTTCGTTAAAGGCTGGAATAATAATTGATAAAAATGACATATTTAATCTTCGGTATAAATATAGCAGACCTACTATCACTAATAGGTCTGCTTTATAAAAATTAATTTACTTTGAATTGTTTTGATCTTTAGCTGTATCTTTTGGAGGAAGTGCATTAATATTATTTGCCCTTTGCTCGAACATCATACCGAGCTGTTGGTCTAATTGATCATTACTTGCTTTATATTTGTTTGCAAGTTCTAATGCCAATTTACGTGCTTCTTCTGTTTTACCTTTATCAGCTAATTCTTTAATTCTATTATCATCTACGAAGTAAATCTGACCTCCTATATCCATAAGGTTTTGGTCTAAGTATTGTTTATAAGCCGCTAAATTAGGGTCATTATATGCTGCTTTTACTCTTTCAGAGAGAGCTTTCAAAGTATTCTTTGCTTCGTCATATCTACCGAGTAACCTGTAAGCTTCTGCTTTGTTTTTATAGACTCCCCTAGTCCCTAAGATTTCTTCTTCAATTCGAGGAATTCTAGAACGTCTTTGTGCAGTACGAATAGCTGGATTTTTCTCAATAAACTCACATGATTTAATAGTGAAATCAGCAAAATCTTTCATCTTCTGAGTATCTCCTGCTTTTTCATAAATTAGAGCAAATTGTAATTCTTCTTCGTAAGACATTGGGAATTGAATTGGAGAAATATAATCATTCATTGCATTTAACAATTTTATAGCTTTTGCATTATCTTTGCTATAATCAAGTAAATATAGAGCATAATTTAAATAAAACATTCTATATGAACCAATCATATCTCGCATAATCTCATCATAATATACATTTAAATTATTTAAATTCCTTAATTTAAAGCCATATTTTTGAGTTAAACTATAATTATTAGTGTTATCAATATTAAGTAGACATTCGTCGTTTATTTTAGGATTAGATCTACCATCTTTCATTAATTCTTGAGGTACAGGGCATATTTTACGTGCCATACCTTCGTCTCGCAAGTAATTATTTAATCCGATATATACATTTCCTGCTGTAGTAGAGAAGTAAACAGGTCTTTCGAATTTATTAGTCTCTACGATATCTTTTACTAATCTATTGTAAATTGTGAAATTATAATTCTGTGGTTGTCCTTGTTCTGGTTGTCTTGAAGGTTCACCTACATAATCAAACTCCATTTTCCCTGCATTTATATAATTTTCATCGTTAGTGTATTGACGCAAGATCTCCGATTTCACAGGAATAATTATTCTCTGAGCTGGTCCGCTTTCTGGGCGAATTGCATTAGGAGAATCTTCAGGTGAAGTAAGCTGAATATCTGGTATTGTCAAAGGTACTTTCTTTGCTCCCCAAGGTTCTCTATGTTTTAATTGATAAATGTACCATTGTGTTTGACCTAAGCTAAGATTTACTACACGAATATCTCTTCTTACTCCTGCTACATCTTGAAGCCACCATACTGGGAAAGTATCATTATCACCATTTGTAAATAAAATTGCATCTTGTTCGCAGCTTTGTAATAAATTATAAGAATAATCAAAAGCTAAATAATTACCGGCTCTTGAATGAATTTTCCATCCACCGAAAGCCATATTAATTGGTACAATTAATAGAGAAACAATTACTACAGCCCAAGCAAGTATATTAGTCAATTTTTTCTTTGCAATATAATCAATTATGCCATAAGTACCGATTCCAATCCACATTGCAAAAATAAAGAAAGAGCCAGTATAGAAATAATCTCTTTCTCGCGGTTGTGGATCTTGTTGATTTTGCTGCAAAGTAGCTAAAACACCCATTAATAAAAAGCCAACTAAATAAGCAAATGCCATTTTAGGATCTTTCCAAAAATGGAAGAAAATACCAAATAATCCAAATAATAATGGTATTGCAAAAAATCTAATAGGGAATTGATCTGCATAAGATGATTTATAATTTAAAATCTCTGCATCTGATTTATTTACAAATGAATACGGAGCATCTCTCACATCGCTTGACCTACCCACGAAATTCCACATAAAATATCTTAAATACATGTGATTAATCTGATATTTAAACATATAGCTTAATTCGCCAGCTGTATTTACATCAGCAAAATCTGGATAAGCATATTCGCCACCGTCGATCCCGGTAACTGGTTTAGCTACAGGTGGGAACCATTCACCATATACATATTCACCGTTGGCATCTCGTGA
The DNA here is from genome assembly GCA_937875295.1 of uncultured bacterium. GTDB lineage: Bacteria > Bacteroidota > Ignavibacteria > Kapaibacteriales > UBA2268 > CALLXS01. Next base: position 3,458 of record CALLXS010000077.1, read on the forward strand.
ATTATAGATTTCCATTTTTGTAGGATCTTGAAAATCTGTTCTACGAGGCCACATTTTAGAATCGCCATATTGCTCTCTACCTAAATATGAAATTAAAGATTTAAAATCATTTGGTTCATTTTCATTCATTGGAGGATTAGCATTCGAACGTAACAATATCTGCGTATATGTAGTAAATCCAAATAATAAAAATAAAAATGTAAGAGTAGTTAATTTAAGTATAACTTTTTTCTTTTTGTGTGCATAATAGAATAAATAAATTGCACCAAGTATAATTAAAATACCTAAAATTATATAAAAGTTACCAGTATATAGATATTGCCTTAATTCATTCTTAAACGGTAAATGGCCTGCTAATAAAGAAGGTATCCAAGTAATTATTCCCTTATATATTACCCAAAATGCCACGACACTTATTATACCCATATAAATGAAGGATTTGGTCGTAAATACATATTTGCGGAAATATACAACTATTAAAATTGTAAATAGTGTAAGTATTGCTAATAGATGCACTCCTATTGATAGACCTATTAAATACGCTATAAGTAATAAATACTTTTCGTGACCCGGTTCATCGGCTTTCTCGTTCCATACCATCATTAAATAAAGGATTAACGATACAAAAAGTTGTGAAAATGCATAAACTTCAGATTCTACAGCATTAAACCAAAATGTATCACTAAAAGTAAATGCTAAAGCACCGACTAATGCTGAACCGAATACTGCTGTATAGTCTGCTGAAGTCATTTCACTTTCTTTTTTGAAGTTCATTATGACTTTTACTATTATTAAATAAAGTAGTAAAATTGTTAATGCACTCGTTACTACTGAAAGCATATTTATCCGCCAACCTATATCTCCAAAAGGTATAATTATTTGAAATAATTTACCAAACATTAGAAAAAGTGGAGCTCCAGGTGGGTGTGGAACCTGTTGCCAAACCGATGCGCTTGAAAATTCACCGCAATCCCAGAATGGTACTGTTGGTTGCACTGTAAGAGTATACGTAATAAAAGCAACCAAGAATGATAAGAATCCAAAGATTCTATTCATCATTTTTCGATCCATTAGCTTATTAACCTATTTATATTTAACATCTATTATTTCTTTTGTGTCTTTTAGTCGAATTTTATTAAACAACAAAATTAATCATTTTTTACGAATATATTTATAAAAAAATAACGAAACTCACCTGCTATATAATATTTTTTAATATAATATTGTTTTTTTTATTCTATCAGCGTAATTTTGCGATTTAAATTATCGAAATTTATACTTATTTTTAATTTGATTTTCAACTTCTTTATAAAAAAAATCAAGAATGAACGAACTAAATATTGATTTCTATAAGCAAAACTCAATTATCGTAGCTAAAAATTTACTTGGAAAGAAAATTGAAAGAATACACCAAGACGGTACTTATAATTTATACACAATTACCGCTACTGAAGCATATTTAGGAGAAGAAGATAAAGCCTGCCACGCAAGTAAAGGTCGCACGGCACGTACTGAAGTTATGTTTCAAAGGGGTGGATTAATTTATGTCTATTTAATTTATGGTATTCACTGGATGCTAAATATCGTTACCGGAGACTTAAATTCTCCTCAAGCTGTTCTAATTTGTGGTTTAGATAATATTAGAGGTTCCGGAAGAATAGGTAAATTATTAAAAATAGATAAATCATTCTATGGAGAAGATATTACAAAATCAAATAGAATTAAGATCTATGATGCTCCGATTATTGAGAAATTCGACCAATTACCAAGGAAAGGTATCAATTATGCAGGCACGGAATGGATAAATAAATTATGGCGGTTCGAAGCTAATTACTCTAATTTTAATACATAAATGAAAACATTATTACAATTATTATTTCTTCTAATTTCAATTATAGCCTTTTCTTCATGTGCAGCATTGATTGACAATAAAGCACAAGATATTAGAATTAGTACTAATTTTAATAATGCTAAAATTAATTATAATGATTCAATTTATAACCTACCCACAAATATTAGAACAGATACAAAACGCGAAAGTGTCAAATTATTCTTAATTTTAGATAATACTCAAAAAGAATTTTATATTTATGATAAAAAGAATAATCGAAATTTCATTGAACGCATTACAATGAATAATCCAGAAATTAATTATTTGAATATTTTTAAGGGTGCTTGCAATAAATTCCCTAATAGAATTTATTTCGATAAGAATGATACTGCTCTGATTACAGATTATTATAAGATAAATGATATTGAAAAAGTAAATTATAAAGCTCTAAATTTATATGTTGGATTACCTACATTGAACTTTTTTTCCATTTATTTCTCTCCTGATTTAAAAGAAAATCTTATCGGATTGCTCGGAATATCGACAGGAATTGAATATTTTTATAATATTAATCAAGCTATCGGAGTCGATGCTCGCCTTACTATTAATAACTCTCTACCAATTATTTCGCGAGAATTCAATAAAAGAGGAATTGATATTTTCTCAGCTTCAATTTTTCATAATTCAAAATATAGAATGTTTGATATTCGGTACGGAATGACTTATTCCTATAATAAATTAATACACAAAGATGACCAAATTCTTATTTATTCGAACAGAAACACTTCTTCTATTGGTGCTTTCTTAAGCATTTCTACAAATTTTAATAGTTTAATTAAAACTGCTATTACATATTTACCTACATTTTATCATTTTTCTCTAATTTCAAAATTTTATAGATTTAATAATCTACTTAGCTTAGAATTTCAATATCAGATGCAATTATATAAATATTAATATTGTTATTATATTAACAAAAAAAATCAACCTACTAATTTATATGTAAGTTGATTTATTTTTATTCAAGATATACTATAAATTTACAAGATTAATTCTTAATGAATTTCGTTGTAAATGAGTCTGACTTACTCGAGACTTTGATAATATAAGAGCCAACTGCATAATTTCTAATATCTATCATATTATTGTTAATTATGCCACTACCGACCTGACGACCGGAATTATCGACCACTACATACCTATATTCTTCATCTTTATTAAGCGTAATATTTACAAAATCGCTACCTGGGTTAGGATATAAAAGTACCGGAACAAATGGAATTGTTTCATCCACAGTATTATTCTTAAAGAATGATCTTGAGCAACGATATAAGCCATCACTTTGAGCCACAAATAAATACTGAGAAGTAGTATCTAAAAATGTGATTTTATTATAACCCATATTATAACTTGTCAAACCTCTCAATGGTTGAAGTTTACTAAAATCAGCTTTACAATAATAAAGTCCTTTTCCTGTACTCCAAAAAAGCAAATGCGAATCTACTATCATTGTTTTTAAAGCAGATGAGGAATATGTATCAACATCACCTCCATAGAATTCTTGATCATGATTGTCAATCAAAGTAATAAGTTTCTCATCAAGGATATCCATTGAATCAGTTATATCTTCGTATTTCAATAAAAAGGTACCATGAGTTTTCAAATATCCAGCACAAGCTAAAACAATCCCCTCGTCAATTAGATCATAACCTCTAGTTTGCCTAGAGCTATACGCATTTATCATTTTCTTCCAAGTTTCACCCAAATCAAACGAGCGAAATATTTCTAAACTAGATGTTAAAGCATAAAGTATTCCATCTTTCTCTTTCAAAACAGTGAATCTATTATAATACACAGTAGAATCTTTTGTATTTTTATGGAAAGTTTTACCTTGATCTCTTGAAATCCATAAAAAACCTTTATTAGCCATTATCATATTATCTCCAAAAGTAAAGATGAATTCAACAGTACTCGTACCGAAATCGATGGCTGTTTGATTAGAATCAAATTTTTGTCTATAAAATTCACCTGTTCCTCTATTATCAGAAATCAAATAACCATTATAATCTAAAGTAACGTAAAATTTATCCCATTTAAAATAAGCTCCTATTATATGAGGATACATCCAATTTAGATCTTCAGAGAAATAAGATTCTTCTAAGGTAGGTGTTTTAAATTTTTGCCAAGTTTCGCCATAATCAGTTGAAATTACAAATCCCTGATATTTCTCTGGCTTAGTATAATTTACCATTGCGAGCAGTGTGTCACCAAATATACCATATACAGATTTAAATGGATTTTCAAATACTTCATCAGTATAAATAGCTTCCCATAATCTTTTACTTTCGTCAAGTCTATAAATATTACGACCTTCAGTTCTATATAATATACCATTTATACAAGCAATATTAGTCAAATAAGTAAGAGCGTTGTCAGCTAATGGTACTAATTTATTATCACTACGCTGCACACCAAAAATCTCACTCTTAGGAGAAGAGTTCTTGGCTGTTGTAATTGATGCTAAATAACTATATTTGGGGTGCTCATAATTAAATTTAGCAAAATCAATTATTCTTGTAGGAGTGTCTGGAAAGAAATTATTAATTCCAGGAGTATAATCCTGAATTGTTAATTGTTTATTAGATTTATTATACCAAACTTTCCAATATTGTTTTTTATTTGCTTGATCATAGTATATTGAATTATAAGTCTCGAACCAAGCTGTATCAGCAACCATTTCTATTTGTAATATACTTAAATTATTAAATTGTGGTATTGAGTTCCAATTTTTACCAAAATCTTCAGAATAGTACATACCTCCTTTTTGTTGGATTTTATCGACTTTGACATGAATATCAACTTCTAAAAATAATACGTCATCAGTACTGAAACCAAAACTTGAACTTCTTTTAAAAATGGCTTCTTTATCTTCGATGCCATTACCTCGAAATTCCCAAGTTTTTCCTTTATCTTCTGATACGAAAATTCCTAATTTCCCATTAGAAGTATAATAATATATACCATTACGGATAAGAAATTCATCAGCATTCCATAATTCAACTGGCACTTTTTGTAAATAATTGAACTTTTCGGCTTTTACATCATATAAATATAATAAGTCTTTTCTTAATAGATATAAGGAATCTCCATCATAAAAAAATTTGATATCGATACCATTTAAAACTTTTTTCTCTATATAATCAAAAGTAACTTGCTTATCTCCCAAAACATCCTTTATTTCAATATATGTAGTACCTCTATCTAAAAATAGTTTGCCATCAGGGGAGTTAATCATTTTTTGTATAGATGGTTTGTTTTTTGTACCACCTAAAACGCTTTCAAATTCAGCAGTATAGGGCTGAGAGAAAAGATTAGTCGAAAAAAGCAGAAGAATATATGAAGTTATAATAATTTTTATTTTTAACATGATTATAATCCTTTATTTATATTTTTATTTTTAATTTTATTTACCTATTTTTTATAATAAACAGATAATAATTGATTTAGTTATTAGGGGCATAATCTGGGTCACAAGGTGTTGTACAATTAGTCTCTTTTACGTTAATCACAATATGTTCTTTACCCATAATATCAACAATTTCACCTATCTTATGTTTGCATTTAAGATAAATATATGGTGGGCATTCACCTCCAAGTTCTGATTCACTGATAATAAACTCATTAAGTTCACCATTTGGATTTATGCAATACTCCACAATTTTTCCACAGCAATAATTTTCGGAACATGCTTCTGGAGTAACAACATAAGCAAACCCTTCACCTTCTTTTGGTTTTAATTCATAAACACAAAAACCTGTGCATTTACTAGGCCAGTAATATGCAATTTTCAAAGTATTTCCATATTCGCATAAATAAGGAGAATTATTATGATGTTCATAAAATTCTATTTTAGAAATTTGGTCATAAAGATTTAGCATTAAATTAGCAAAATTTCCTGAATTTGAAGGATTTAAATTTACATCAGATAGACAAAATCGTT
>CALLXS010000078.1 GCA_937875295.1 uncultured bacterium
TCTTTACGCTCAGGTCAAACGTGCTTTGGTCAATGTCTTTAATGTTTACTGTCCAGGAGTTTTCGCTATCTGCAAAGGTCTTTTGCAGTTCTACAAATTCTGCCAAATCGGCTTCATTGAGCGGATTGGTTTTGCCCAAATTACGGTCGAGGTTCAACTGGTAAAACCATGTCTTTTGAGTTGGTTTGCCTTTTTCGAAAAACAGCACTACTGTTTTTACGCCTGCTCCTGTAAATAAGCCACCGGGCAGATCCAGCACAGTATGCAAATTGCAACTTTCTAATAAAGATTTTCTAATTGCTATGGTAGCATTATCGGTATTACTTAAGAAAGTGTTTTTAATTACTATTCCGGCTCTCCCATTTATTTTAAGGATTTTAATAAAATGTTGCAAGAATAAGCTTGCTGTTTCGCTTGTTTTTATTGGGAAATTTTGCTGTACTTCTATTCTCTCTTTTCCGCCAAACGGAGGATTAGCAAGCACAATATTGTGACGGTCTTTATCCTCTATATACAAAAAGACTTTCGGCAAGAGTATTTGTGTGCAGAATATTTGGGGTTTCGATACCGTGCAAAATCATATTCATTGTGCCTATAACATATGCAAGAGATTTTTTCTCCTTTCCGCAAAATGATTTATTTTGTAGTGTTTCGAGAGCTTTAACAGTCTTTGCTTTGGGACGCAAATAATTATATGCTTCGCAAAGGAAGCCTGCCGAACCGCATGCACCATCATAAATTTTATCACCAATGCTTGGGGCTACCACTTTTACTATGGTTGTAATAAGTGGGCGTGGAGTGTAGTATTCTCCGCCATTTCGTGCTGCATTCCCCATATTTTTAATTTTGGATTCATACAAGTGGCTTAATTCGTGTTTATCCTCGTGCAAAATAAATTCAAGTTCATCTACTAAGTTTATTACTTCTCGTAGGTTATAACCGCTTTGTAAGCGGTTTTTCAGTTCACCGAAAATTTCACCAATCTTATATTCAATCGTAATGGATTTTTCGTATTTGTTCTTAAATTTCTTGAGGTATGGGAAAAGTTTTTCATTAACAAATAATGTGAGGTCGCTTCCAGTAAGTGCTTTATTATGGTCAATTTTCATTTTACCTCCGGTTTTTACCTTCGGCATTGCCCATTTTGACCATTTAAACTCAGGATCGATAATAGGTTTGTATTCTTTCCCGGCGTATTTAGCTTCTTCGCTTTTTTTTTGCTCAAAATCGTGAAGATATTTTAGAAATAGTATCCAACTTGTTTGCTCAATGTAATCTAATTCACTACTACAGCCGGCATCTTTACGTAAAATATTATCAATATTCTTAAAGGTTTGTTCATACATAATTAATTATTATTAATATTCATAAATATTGTAATTCAAATTTGGACTATTATTTCCTTATAAATCATTTATTGTAATTAATTTACATAACTAAATAAAAGAATTTAAATTCAAATGATAAATAATTAAACTTCTTAAATAGCTTTACAAAAATAAACAAAAAATTAATTATATCTTTAAATATTTTTGATTTTATCAAATTTTAGCAAATTTGGACTATTTATATTTAAATATTTATTTTGAATTTCGAATAATTTCTATTTTATTTGATTTTAATTTAGAAATTTAAGATGACTTGCTATATTCCTACATTTACCAAAATAATGTTTAAATTATCTTTTAAGACATTTGGGGAAATCCCTAAGATAAAGCCTCTTTTGCCACCATTTATGTAAATTTTATCTAAATCAAAAATTGATTTTTCTGCATAAATTGGTAATTGAGTTTTTGTGCCAAAAGGACTTGTGCCTCCGAATTGATAACCAGTCCATTTTAATGATTTTTCTTGAGATGCAGTAGCAATAGATTTGCAATTAATTTGGCGAGCTAATTCTTTAGTAGAGATTTCTTTATCACCATGCATTAAGCAAATTAATCCTTTTCCATTTTCATCTTCAAATACAATTGTTTTAATTACAGAATGCTCTGAGACGCCGAGCAAATCAGTAGTTTGTTCTGTACCGCCTTTTTCTTTGTATTCATATAAAAATTGCTCAAAATTAGCTTTTTTAGATTTTAAAAATCTTATCCCTTGAGTAATTGGGAATTTATCATTTGCCATTTATTTCTTTTTGATAATTTATCGTTTTTAAATTGCTTTTCTAATTCTTTCGATTCTATTTTTATCTGAGGTATCAAAATAGATTGTTAAATTATGCTCTGAGTCGTCTTTCCAGCTATTAATAGCTTCTATCAAGATATCAATATATATTATTAAAAGTTCATCTTCTAAATCAGCAATAGATGTATGCACTAAAGCAATATTTTTATCCTCAATCCAACTAAAATCGCATAAACAATCATTTACTGCATTCCAATTTTTTCCAAAATAATTTGGGAAATCTAATGCTTTTGCTAATCCCTCAAACAATTCATTTTCGGAGTCAACTTTAGAGATAATTCCAACAAATGATTTTTCAATTTTAAGATATTTTTTATAATATTTAAACATTTTATTTTGCTTTCGATTTGTCTTTTTTTAATTAATTACTTTACCTTAATAAAAGAATCATAATGGTCTTTTGTGTAATACACTTCGCCTTCTCTACCAATTACAAGTCTGCGAGCGCCCGGACCTCTCACTTTAGGCGTAGGAACTACATATTCTCTATAATAACCTTTTTCTCTTTTTGGCAAGAGAGGTTCTTTTTTACTTCTTGGGGGGAAATTTCTAAAAACGCTTCCGTCGTTTCTATGTGGATGCTTAATTCCTTTTTCAATCCTATCTAAAGTGCTATAAATTGAATCTAATTCTATTTTAGGAATTGAATTTAACTGATTATTCTTTTCGCTGCTTTTATTTGAATTATTTTTATTTTTTTTCTTGCTCTTTTTTTGGCTTTTGTATGAATCTTTTTTATTATAAGAGCTGAAATTTTGGGAATTATAATCATTTGCAACTTTGTTATTGTCATTATTGCAAAAACACATTGTGCCAATAAGCAAGAGCATCAAGGAGAAAAGAAGTATTTTATTTTTCATCGAATTTTGGGAGTTTTTATTAATAAAATAAAATTATACTATTATACATTATTAAATTCAAGACATATAATGAAAATATAAGATATGCAATAGTGAATAAAAGCTGAAAATTAAATTTAAAAATTCATGAAATACACAAAAATGAAATAATCATTTTATAGTATCCGGATACTTAATTAGTAAAGTTTATTGAAAAGCGGAGGCAAGTTATTATGAAGAATGTAGATGCAGCTAAAGAGAAATTTGGCAAGCTTATTTTTTCTGAATTGGAAAGAATAGAAGATATTAAAGAACAGCAGGAATTTATAGATTTTAAAAAACTCTTCAGATTCGGTAGCCGCTGTACCAGTCATCCCCGCAAGCTTTCCGTACATTCTAAAATAATTTTGATAAGAAATTTCTGCAAGAGTCTTTGATTCTTGCTGAAT
>CALLXS010000079.1 GCA_937875295.1 uncultured bacterium
ACGCCCACCTGGGAATCAAGCACTTATCGATATTTCGGTAAGTGCTTTTTTATTTTCAATTTAGAAATTAATTATACTACTTGGAATATATAAAACTTTAAATATTTTGTCTCTGGAAGCCCCATCAAAATAGGGTGATCGGGAGACTGCCCACCACGATAAATTAGTTTAAGTTGTTTTCCAATCTTGCAAGCTTCACGATAAATTAAATCTTCAAATACATCTTCAAAAATATGAAATGAACAACTTGAAGATACTAAATATCCGTTTTTATTTAGCATTTTCATAGCTAATTTGTTAATTTTTGCATAAGCGGCTCGAGCTTTTGGGACAGATTTTCTATTTTTAGCGAATGCAGGAGGATCAAGAATAATCATATCCCATTTTTCATTTCTTTCATTAGCTTTTGACAAATATTCAGCTACATCAGATTTAATTACATTAATCTTTAAATCATTTAAATCTGCATTTTTAAGAACATTTTGCAGAGCTATTTCGGAAGTATCTATAGCAGAAATTAAGTTAGCACCACCAAGTCCAGCATTTAAAGCAAAACCACCTTGATTTGTATAACAATCTAATACATTTAATCCCTTTGAAATATTTCGAATATATAATCTATTAAATTTTTGATCGAGAAAATATCCAGTTTTTTGCCCACTTAAAATTGACAATTCTAATTTCACTCCAAATTCATTTGAAATAAATGAATCGGGAACATCACCAAAAAGAATTTTAGATTCTAAGGAAAGCCCTTCAATTTCTCTAAGTTTTGTTTCGTTTTTTTCAATAATGCCTTTCACATTTTGGAAATTATTAAGAATTGCTTGCACAATTAAATCTTTATTCTTTTCCATTCCAGCGGATAAGATTTGGACTGCAAAATAATTAGAATATTTGTCAATAATTAATCCGGGTAATAAATCCGATTCTCCAAAAACTATACGAGACATTTCCAAGTCTTTAATTACATTTTCTCTAAGCTTTTTTGCATCAGAAATTCTTTGCGTAAAAAGGTTTAAATCAGGTGGAACAAATGTTTTTAGTAATCTCACCGAAATCAAGCTATTTGGATTATAAAATCCATATCCATAAGATTTATTATGGTAATCAATTACCTCTACAATAGAACCGGGTTCAGCTTTAATATGATCTTGAATTTCATTGCTAAAAATCCATAAATGACCGAATTTAATTTTTTGATCACCTTTATTTTTAATTCTGATTTGTGGAATTAAGTTCATTTTTATTCAATAATTTAATAAAAAAAAGTATTGTATCTGATTAAAATGACACAATACTTTTAAAAAATATAGTTGTACTTTATATAATCATAAAAAGATTATAAAACAAATTTGGATAAATACCAATTGCAATTATTCCAATAATACAAATAGCAATTGCTATCTTAGAATTTCCAATTTTAACATCTCCAATTGGTGAATCATTTGATTGAAAGTACATATTAAGAATTACTCTTATATAAAAATACATTGAAATAATAGAAGCAATTACTGCTACGATAGTTAGCCAAGTATAACCAGCTTTTATTGAAGACACGAATAAGAAATACTTACCAAAGAATCCACCAAAAGGAGGAATTCCAGCAAGTGAGAGCATAAAGCATGTCATAACAGCAGCTAATATTGGATGTGTAGCTCTAAGATTTTTAAAATCATCTAATGAAATATTATTTCCATCTTTATCTTCTAATACACTTAAAATTGCAAATGCACCAGCTTGCATAAATATATACGCTAATGAATAATAAGCTACTGCAGAATATCCTTCAACTGAATTAGAAACAATTCCCATTAAAATATAGCCAGCGTGAGCAACGGATGAATATGCAAGCATTCTTTTTATATTTGTCTGCGAAATAGCTGTAATATTTCCAATTAACATAGTACATGCTGAAATAATTGCCAATATATTTCTAGCAAGCTCAGAAGTATGCAAAACATTTAAATCAGTTGTAGAATTTAAAACTAAATTTTTAAAAACAACTACAAAACCAGCCAATGCTGCAATTTTACCGGCAGTACTTAAAAATCCTGCTGAAATAGTAGGGGAACCAAAATATACATCAGGAGCCCATTGATGAAATGGGAATGCTGCAACTTTGAAAGATAAACCTACTATTAATAGTCCAACTCCAATTTTGAAATAAAGTGGATTTACTGCACTAGTTAGCAAAGATTCGCTTATTTGAGCAAAATAAATTGAACTGCTGCTTCCGTAGACAAAAGATATTCCAAACAATAAAAATGCTGAAGCAAAAGAACCTAAGAAAAAGTATTTAATTGCAGCTTCAATAGATGCGCTTTTTGTTCTGAAAAAGCCAGCCAATACATAAAAAGTAATTGACATTAATTCTACACCTAAAAAGAGCATTAATAAGCTACCAGAATGAGCAATTGAAGTCATTCCGACTATGGATAATAAAATTAGTGAATAATATTCATTATAATTTTTAAATGCTTTTTCATTGTATTCCTTAGCAGATAATATTGCGATTAGTCCGGCAATTCCAAACAAGATATCAAAAATAGAAGCAAAAGTACTAAATGATAAATGTCCACCAAGATAAGTCCCTGAAATATTGCCAAATTGTGTTGGATTTATAAATAATGTATAAACACTAAAACCTATATATATCAACAATAGAATAATAGTTGAAAAATAAATTACTTGTTTGTTTCTAATAAATGCGTCGAACATCAAAAGTACAATCGCAGAAACTGAAATTACTATAAGTGGCGATGCCAATAAAAATTCGTTAATCATTATATTTACTTTCCTCCACTTATTTATTTAATTGAATTGAATAATTATTTGTTGATTTATGCATCATAACATTTTGAACAGTTTTGTTTGTAGAAGCTTCAGAAACTTTTAGGAAAGAATTTGGATATAAACCAATCCATAAAATTAATATTACAATAGGAACTAGCATACCAATTTCTCTTTTGTTTAAATCTTTTAAATTATGATTTGCTGGATTTGTATTTTGCCCATACATTACTCTTTGGAACATCCATAATAAATAAACAGCTGCGAATATCACACCTGTGGTTGAAATGATTGTATATGCCCAAGAATTATATATAGGTGAAGTGAAAGAGCCAATTAAAGTTAAATACTCACCAACAAATCCATTTAATCCCGGAAGACCAACCGAAGCAAGCATAGCAAGAGAGAAAAATACAGTGAATACAGGCATAACCTTTGCAATTCCTCCAAATTCTGATATTTCACGTGTATGTCTTCTTTCATATAACATTCCTACACAAAGGAATAACATACCAGTAGAAAGTCCGTGATTAACCATTTGAATTACTGCACCTTGCAATCCCATTGAAGTTACGGAAAAGATACCTAATACAATAAATCCCATGTGGCTCACTGAACTATAGGCTACTAATCGTTTAATATCGGTTTGTACCATAGCTAAAATAGCACCATAAATTATTCCAATTACTGCTAAAATTCCAATAACAGAAGAATAATAAACAGATGCTTGAGGGAAGAGATCTAAATTAAATCTTATTAAACCATAAGTTCCCATTTTTAATAATACACCTGCTAAAATTACTGAACCTGGTGTAGGAGCTTCTGTATGAGCATCTGGCAACCAAGTATGAAGCGGGAATAGAGGAACTTTTATGCAAAAAGCTAATGCAAAAGCAATGAATATCCATTTTTGAATGTCCATCGGGATAGGAGAAGCCTGAAGTGCATCGTAGATTGCTAAATAATTAACAGTAAAACCTGAAGCTAAATTCAATACATTTGAGCCCACATATACACCAACCCAAACAATTGCTGCAAGCATAAATAAAGATCCTACCACTGTGAAAATAAAGAATTTTACAGTTGCATAAAACTTATCTTTGCCTCCCCAAATACCAATTATAAAATACATTGGAATTAGGATTAATTCCCAAAATACGTAGAATAAGATTAAATCTAATGCAATAAAAACTCCAATCATAGCAAATTCAAGCAATAGTACAAAGAAATAATATTCTTTTTCACGTTTTTCAATTGCTGAAAATGACGAAAGAATCATAATCGGAGTCAAAAACGTAGTAAGAGCTACGAGTAAAATTGAAATTCCATCTAATCCAATTCTAAATCCTGCGTCAATCTGAGGTATCCAAGGAATATTTATATAAAATTGAAAATCAGGTGATGCAGTATTGAAATTGAGCAATAAAATAATTGTTCCAATAAATGAAAGTAAGGAAATCCCCAGAGAGAAATTCTTTAAAGCACTAACATTACTTTTATTAAAAAATAAAAGCAATAATGCACCTAATAATGGTAGAAATAAAGTAATAATTAATAATTCAGTCATATCTATAATTTTCTTTAGTTAATTCAATTAAAATAAAATAAATGCACCTAATATAATTACAATTCCTAATGCCATGAGTACTGCATAGTTCTGCACAATGCCAGTTTGAAGTTTTTTAAGTGATTGAGCAAATATTGCAGTTGTATTAGCTGTACCATTAATAATTCCATCTATGATTTTAATATCAAGAACTTTCCAGAAGAAATTTCTTGAAGCTAATACAATTGGATCTACTATAAATGTAAAATAGAATTCATCTATTTTATATTTATTGAGTAGCATTTTATATATACCGGGGCTTGATGAAACCAATTTGCGAGGTGTTTTCCAATCTTTATCTAAATAATAGAATTTTCTTGCGAAATATATACCTATTAATGCAATACATACCGAGACTATCATTAGTACAATTTCAAATAAATGTGAATGATGTACAATATCATTGTGCGTTGTTAAAACTTTATTTGCATTTGAGAAAATTGGTGCTAAGTAATTATGTAATATATTAGGATGCTCGCTTATCCATGACCCTAATGCTTCTGGTACTCCTAAAAATCCACCAATAGCTGATAAAACTGCTAATATTATTAATGGAATGGTCATAGTCGATGGAGATTCATGTGGATGGAATTTAGAATGATTAAATCTCTCTTCACCGTGGAATACTAAATATAATAATCTAAACATATAAAATGCAGTAAATAAAGCTGAAATTGCAAGGATAGCCCATGGCAAAATGCCATTATTTACAAAAACTGAATATAATATTTCGTCCTTTGAGAAAAATCCACTGAAAAATGGAATACCGGCAATTGCTAATGTTGCAATGAGGAATGTGAAATATGTTTTGGGCATATATTTCTTTAGACCACCCATTAATTTTATATTTTGTTCATCACTCATTGCATGAATCACTGAGCCAGCACCGAGGAATAATAATCCTTTAAAGAATGCATGAGTCATCACGTGAAATACTCCTGCAGTGAATGCTCCTGCTCCTAATGCAGCAAACATAAAACCTAATTGGCTCACAGTAGAATATGCTAAAACCTTTTTAAAATCATTTTGTACTAAACCTACAGATGCAGCCGTAAATGCTGTTATTATTCCAACTACTAATATTATAGTCATGGTAGTAGGTGCTAATGCAAAAATTACAGAATTTCTTGCTATAAGAAATATACCAGCAGTTACCATTGTAGCAGCATGTATTAATGCTGAAACAGGAGTCGGACCAGCCATTGCATCAGGTAACCAAACCGCTAAAGGTAATTGAGCAGATTTTCCAGTACAACCTAAAAAGAACACTAAGCTAATAGCAGTCATAATGCTTGTATTATAATATCCGATATAACCACCAGCAGCCATTGAATTTACTTCTGTATAGCTAAGTGAACCAAATGTAATAAATACTAAAAACATTCCTACAAGGAATCCAAAATCACCAATTCTATTAACTATAAAAGCTTTATTGGCAGCATCACCAGTCCAAGTAATTCGGACACCATCGAATTTTTTGTCATACCAAAATCCAATTAATAAATATGAACATAATCCTACGCCTTCCCATCCTAAAAATGTAAGGACGAAATTATCTGCTAAAACTAAATTTAGCATCATAAAAATAAATAGATTTAAATAAGCAAAAAATCTAAAATAGCTCTTATCGCCATGCATATAACCCATTGAATAAATATGGATTAAGCTACCAACACCAGTAATAATTAAACCGAATAAAAGTGATAATTGATCGACTTGGTAAGAAAATCCTATATTAAGATTTCCTACATTTATCCAATCATAAACTGGTATTAGAACAGGACCAGAGGTTTCACTGCCCAAAAATTTAACTAATAAATAGCATAAAATAAAAAATGAACTAAGGACTGTCAAACTTCCTAAACTACCAATTATTTTCTCATTTTTGATTTTGCTACCAAAAAGACCAATGATTAGAAATCCAATCAATGGAAGAAGAGGAACGAGTTTTACTAATTCAAACATATATGATTTCCAATATTTTTTAATTCAATAATAGAATAAAATACTCTCTAAATACTTATAACTACAATAATTACATTAATAAAAATATATATTCAATGTAAATGTAGATTAATAACAAACGCAAATTTAAACAAATAATTAGAGATTTACCAATTAAAATTAAGAAAAAATTAATTATTATTTTTTCACATAGAATTAAGCAGTAAAAAATATTATTATTTGTTTTTTCTTTTAGAGTAGAAAATTAATAATTAAAAATAAAAAAAGAGATTTAACAAAAGTTAAATCTCTTTAAATATAATTTTTAGAACTTAGTTGATTTACCAAATTACTGCAATTTTTGATGGGTCTCTATATAGTTTATCACCTTTTTGTGAATTAAAAGATGTGTGGAAGAATGGAAGATTAGGCATAAGACCATTTACTCTTGCTTCTGCTGGAGAATGGACATCGTCTTTTAACCTTTTCTTTAATTCTTCGTCGCGGACGTTTGCTCTCCATACTTGAGACCAAGATAGTAATAATCTTTGTTCTGGAGTGAAACCATCAATTTTTTCAATTTTTTTATTTTCTAATGATTTCATTAATGCGGTGTGAGCTAGTGTAATTCCACCTAAGTCAGCGATATTTTCACCTAAAGTCATTTCACCATTTACATTTTCTCCCAAAAGCTGAAATTCATTAAATTGATTTACTAAAACTTTTGTTTTAGCTTCAAATTTTTTAGAATCTTCATCAGTCCACCAATTATTTAAATTTCCGTCTTTGTCGTAATTTCTTCCTTGGTCGTCGAATCCGTGAGTCATTTCGTGTCCAATTACTGCACCGATACCACCATAATTAACGGCATCATCACCTTCTAAGAAAAAGAATGGAGGTTGCAAAATAGCAGCAGGGAATACTATTTCATTAGAATTTGGACTATAATAAGCATTTACAGTCTGTGGGGTCATATGCCATTTGCTTTTATCGTAAGGTTTTCCAATTTCATTTAGCATTTCAATTGTTGCAAATTGGTTTGCTACAAGAACATTTTCGAAATAACTATTTTTTGCATTTACATTTAATTTACTATAATCTTTCCATTTATCTGGATAACCGATTTTTACATTTATACCTTCTAATTTTTCTAAAGCTTTAATTTTTGTTGGTTGGCTCATCCAGTCTAATTTTTCAATATGTTGAGCAAATGCCCATTTTAAATTTCCTACTAAATCAAGCATTCTAGTCTTAGCTTTCGGAGGAAAATATTTAGCACAATATTCTTTACCAATAGCTTCACCTAAACTTGCACTAGTTACATTAAGAGCTCTTTTCCATCGTGGTTGTAATGCTTTGCTACCAGAGAAAGTTTTACCAAAGAATTCAAAATTAGCATTTACGAAATCTGAACTTAAATAAGGAGCAGATTCATTTATTACATTCCATTTTAAATAATTTTTTAAAGTATTCAAATCAGTATTTTCTAGCAAATTAGAAATTCCACCAAAAAATTTTGTTGAAGTAACATTAATTTTATTTGGATTTTTTACTCCGAGTGTATTAAAAAAGTCGTTCCAATCAATAGCAGGGGTGAATAATTGCAATTCATTTAATGTCTTAGGATTATATGAAGCAAGTGGATCTCTTTGTTCCACTATTGTTAATGAAATATCAGCTAATTTCATTTCAAAATCCATTATTTCCTTTGCAATTTCTTTAGGATTTGATTCATTAGCTAATTTAAACATTGTACCAATATATTCTTCATATTTCTGACGAAGTAATTTAGCACGATCTGTATTGTCTGTATAATAATCACGATTGCCCATTCCTAAACCACCTTGAGCAAGTTGTGAAATTACCATTGAGCTATTTTTATCATCTTGTGAAGCATAGAAATAAAAAAGTGGACTAAATGCAGTTTTTTGTAATTTAGAAATTAATTTAATTAATTCTTTTTTATCCTTTACTTTATCAATCTGGTTTAAGTAAGGTTTAATTGGTTTAATGCCCAATTTATCAGCTTTTGCTGAATCCATTGCTACATTATAAAAATCAGCTATTTTACTTCTTTCGCTACCTTTTTTCCCAGGATTTTTGGAAATTTCATCTACAAGGGAAATTAATTGTTTGTTATTTTCTTCTTGTAGTATATTAAATGAACCCCAAATTGAGTATTCAGCAGGAACTGGATTATTTTTTAACCAATTACCATTTGAGTATCTGAAGAAATCTTCAGTTGGTTTGATATTGTTATTAAAATTTGAAATATCTATTGATTTTTTTTCAGTAGCATTTAAATCAAAATTTAAATTTGAAAATTGAAATGCTAAAAATAATAATATTAAATTTTTGTATTTGTACATATATATTATATAAAATGTTTTAAAAAATTTCTTGATAATACGGTACTTAATGAAAATAGTTTCTCTTGAAATAGCTGTATTTTTATTTAAAATAAATTAAAATAATTTTTTATTATTATCGTAGACCCTAATAAATATGAAGATATATTTTAATAAGAAATCATAATAGTACATTGAAATTATACAAAGGGAGGTTGTTGTTTTTTAATTAATAGTTAACTTAAAAGGATAAATATTATGCGTAGAGCAAATTTTTTATTAGTACTAATAATTACTGCAATTTTTGCCTTTACAGCTTCGGCTTTTGCTGATGTTGTTGTTTCTAGCCATGCTCATCATGAAAATAATATTCATTATTCAATGTATAATATTTTAGATGATAATGGTGTGAAAATGAGTGAAATGACTGTCTGGGTAGATCTTAAAGGGAATATTCACAAAGAAAATGGTTGGAAATTCCCCTATAACGAAAACAAGTCTATTTATACTGATAAGGATATAATGAAAAAATTTGTCGAAGGGTTTGGTATCAAGCAAGACAATAATTCATATTCTCAAGATACTTATCAGGTATTTTTAAATTTAAAAAATAAGATTAAATTTAATATAAATAGTAAAGAAGACGGACTTTATGTAAGTGGCAACGGAATTGTCCAAATAAGTAACCTTACTACAGGAAAAGTAATTATTAATAATGCTCAAATCAAAGGTAAAGAACAAAGAATTAATTTACCAAATGATTTAGAAAAGAATGTTCCTTATATGGCAACAATTCATGAAAATAATGGGGAAACTCATTCGATTAAATTTTTCTTAACTGAAAATAACATACAAGCAAAAGAAACAATTAAATAAATTATTTAATTTATATAAAAAAAATAACAACCTCCTATTTGAATTTTAGTGTTTTAAAAGCAATATTTCAATTTCAACTGATTTATTGCTTTTTTCATTTGTCATCTATTTTATTTTCCTACATATTCGCCTATCAAATTATCCATTGTATAATCACAATTAATCATTTTTTGCACAATATTTTATTATTTCTGAAAAAACTCTTATATTTACAGTCTTTTTTTAAATAAAAAAGATATAAATTCATAAATTGAATAAATTATTATATTAATTATGTACACACCATTACCAGAAAAATTATCATTTCCAGAATTAGAGAATGAAATATTAAAATTTTGGGAAGAAACAAAAATTTTCGATAAATCATTAGAATTGCGTAAAGACTCGCCATATTTTAGCTTTTTTGAAGGTCCTCCTACAGTAAATGGCAAGCCAGGTATTCACCACATGATGGCTCGCACTATCAAAGATACTATTTGTAGATACAAAACAATGCAAGGTTATTATGTAAGAAGACAAGCAGGATGGGATACTCATGGGCTTCCAGTAGAAATTACTGTAGAAAAACAACTTGGATTAAAAGATAAAGCTGATGTAATTGAATATGGAGTAGACAAATTTAATAAAGAATGTAAAAAATTTGTATATGAAAATATCAATATGGCTCAAGGGTGGCAATATCTTACTAGCCGAATGGGTTATTGGGTTAATTTAAATGAAGCTTATATTACTTGCACAAATAATTATATTGAATCAGTATGGTGGGCTTTAAAAACATATTTTGACAAAGGATTAATTTATAAAGGATTTAAAGTAGTTCCTCAATCTCCTACAATTGAAACTCCGCTTAGCTCTCATGAATTATCACTTGGTTATAGAGACGTTAAAGATCCTAATTGCTATTTGAAATTAAAAGTTACTAAGAGTAATATCTCTGAATTAGAAGATGTACAACTAATGGTTTGGACTACTACACCTTGGACATTATTTGCAAATGTGGCTCTAGCTTGTGGTGAAGATATTGATTATGTGCTTGTACTTAATAAAAGAAATACCAAAGAAGGATTACTTGAAGATAAATTAGTTTTAGCTAAATCGAGATTATCAGTTCTTGATGGAGAATATGAGATATTAAAGGAATTTAAAGGCAAGGAATTATTAGGAACTGAGTATGAACAAATTTTTGTACTCGATCCTATAAAAATAGACAAAGAAAAATATCCTGATGCACTTTCAGTTCTCTCAGGTGATTTCGTTTCTACAGAAGATGGTTCTGGTATTGTCCATTTAGCACCAGCTTTCGGTGAAGATGATTATGCAATGTCAAGAAAATATAAAATTCCTTTCTTGCAACCTGTTACTCCTAATGGTCATTTTGTAGAAAATATGGACAAATATTCTGGTAAAGCTATTAAGAACTTTACTTACCCTGACCATAAAGAAGAAGGACAAGATAAATATATAATAATTGATTTGAAAATTGCAGATAAAATATATCGTTCTACTAATGATTATGTTCACTCTTATCCACATTGCTGGAGAACTGATAATCCAATAATGTATTATGCAAGAGATTCATGGTTCATAAAATCTCCTGAATACAAAGACCTAATGATTGATTTGAACAATACTATTTATTGGCAACCAGCAGAAATTGGAAGTGGTAGATTTGGAAATTGGCTTAAAGAAGTTAAAGAATGGTCATTATCTCGAGATAGATTCTGGGGAAGTCCTATTCCAATTTGGGTTAGCGAAGATGGTAAAGATATGTTTGCAATTGGTTCAATTGCAGAGCTTACGGAAGATGGAATTTTTATTGATGAAAAAGGGAATGAGATCCCACTAAAAAATTCTAATATAGAAATTGATTTGCATAAACCATTTGTAGATAACGTAATTTTCAAAAGAAATGGAAAAATATTTAAACGCATACCAGAAATTGTAGATGTTTGGTTCGATTCTGGTGCAATGCCATTTGCACAATTACATTATCCATTTGAGAATAAAGAATTATTTGATAAAACTTTCCCTGCTGATTTCATTGCAGAAGGTATTGACCAAACTCGTGGATGGTTCTATACATTACATAATATTGCTACAGCTTTATTTGGAAAGCCTGCTTTTAAGAATATTATCGTTAATGAATTAATTCTCGATGATAAAGGTGTGAAAATGTCTAAATCTAAAGGGAATGTAATAGATCCATTTTATATTATGGATATTTATGGAGCAGATGCAATTAGATGGTATTTATTTGTAAATAATCCACCTTGGAAAGCTACAATGTTTAGCGAGAAGGATTTAGCAAAAACAGTAATATCAGATTTCTTTAGATCGATTACAAATACTTATGCATTTTTTGCTCTCTATGCTAATATTGATGGATTTACTGGTGAAGAAGAAAAAATTCCTTACGAAAATCGACCTGAAATTGATAGATGGATCTTATCTCTAACTAATTCATTATTAAATAATTATGTAGATTTGATTGAGAAATATGAAGTTACTAAGACATTTAGAGCTGTACAAGATTTTGTTATAAATGATCTGTCTAACTGGTATATAAGACGTAATCGAAGAAGATTTTGGAAAGGTGAGAAAGATGAAGATAAGATTTCAGCCTATCAGACATTGAAAGAAGTATTAATTAATGTACTATCTCTTATGGCACCTCTTGCACCATTTTTATCTGAATCAATTTATTTAAGGTTAAAGTCTTCGAATGATAAGGAATCTATCCATTTAACAGATTTCCCAAAATCAAACGAATCATTAATTTCAAAAGATTTAGAAATTAAAATGGAATTAGCTCAAAAAGTTGTTAACCTAGCTCGTTCACTAAGAGAAAAATCTAAAATTAGAGTACGACAACCACTAAGCAAGATATTAATTCCTGTACTTTCTCCAAATGAAAGACGCAATATTCAATATTTTGAAAACATCATTTTAGAAGAATTAAATGTAAAAGGTGTAGAATATATCAGTGGTGATACAGAAATTTTAAAGAAGTCAGCTAAAGGAAATTTCAAAGTAATAGGGAAGAAATACGGAAAAAATACTCAGGCAGTTGCTAATGCTATAAAAGAGCTATCAAATTCTCAAATTAGTGAATTAGAAAAAAATAAGAAATTAAATATCAGTGCAAATAATATAGAAATATCTATTGATTTTGAGGATGTGGAAATTGTTAGCGAAGATATAGAAGGATGGTTAGTAGCTTCTGAAAATGGTATCACTGTAGCTTTAGATACTCATATTGATGAAAAGCTTTACGCTGAAGGAATTGCAAGAGAATTAGTTAATAGAATACAGAATTTAAGAAAATCATCAAATTTTGAAGTTACTGATAGAATTAAACTTAAAATTTATTCAACTGATAAAGTAAATAATATAATTACTGTTCAAAAAGACTATATAAGCAATGAAGTTCTTGCTGACTATATAGAGATCATTGACAATAATGGTGAAGAAGTTGATATAGATGAATTCAAAGTAAAAATTGAAATAAATAAAATTTAATGTGAAATTTAAAAATAAATTTATAATTAATTAGTTTACAAAAAGAATATATTAATCATTACACAATATTTTAAAAGGTCTCAAAATGGCTGCAAAAATAAAAAAAGAAGAAAAAAATAAAGAAACAGAAAAAACTACTAAAACAAATGCTTCCAAAACTAAAGCTTCTTTATCTTCTAAAACAGAAAAAAAAGTTGATAAAAATGCAGCTAAAGACACTGCTACGAAAAAATCACCAGATAAGGTTAAAGCTGTTGAAAGCAAAAAGGCTCCAAAGATTACAAATGCTACAAGTGTAGAAAAAAAATCTGTTTCTAAAAGCAAAGAAAAAGCTGTAGAAAAACCTATTGCAACTAAACCAGCTACTAAGAAAACTAAAACTGACTTAGATAAGAAATCTGAACAAGTTTCTAAAGTAGCAAAAGAAACTAGTAAAACTGAAAAGGTTGTTAAAAAATCTGTTTCTAAAGAAAAAATATCAGATTCAAAAGAAGTTAAACCTACAAAATTAACCGAAGAATCAAAAGTTACTAAAACTAAAACTTCTGAAAGTAAAGTTAAAAAGCCGATTGTAGAGCAAGCACAACCAATAAAAAATGAAGTCGAAAAAAAGGCTCCGGCTAGAACTAAGAAAAAGAATAAACATCAAGAAGACAATATTCCAAGAATGGATATTTCAGCAAACAATATTGATGAGATCTTGAGTAATAGTGAGAAAAATGAAAAAGTAACTCAAAAAAATCAGGCTGAAAATGAAAAAATAGACTATATCAACAGCGAAAATTATGTTGGTCCGAGATATTCTGATGAAGATTTGGAAATGTTTAAAGATTCTATAATTAAATCTAAAAACGAAGCTTCCGAAAATTTGAGAATGTATAAAGAAAGACTCGAAGAATACAACAATATTGATTTCGCTGAAGAAAGTATGATTTATTCAATGCACATGGCTGAACAAGGTCCTGAGGCTTTAGAACAAGAAAAGACATTCGCTCAAGTGCATCGTTTAAGTGAATATATTAAAAAATTAGATGATGCTCTTTTGAGAATAAAAGATAAAACTTATGGTATTTGTAGAAAATGTAAATGTTTAATTGCAAGAGAAAGATTGCTTGCTGTACCTGTAACAACTTTATCTGCTTCATATAAAATTCATCAAAAATGTCCACCAGATGGAATTGATAGAATTGAACCAATTATTTATAAAAATCAAAATAAGATATAATTATTAATATTTTTGAAGCAAAATAATAATGCGTGTACAGAAAAAGTTCTGCATAATAGGTTTGGGATATTTTGGGATGAATTTGGCTACTATACTAAACAAAGATGGAGCTGACATCTTAGCTATTGATAATAATCCCGAAAGAATAGACATGATTAGTGAAATAGTTACTCACGCTGTATGCTTAGATTCTACAGACGAAAGAGCTATTAAAAGTATGGGACTTATTGAAATGGATGCTGTAATTGTTGCAATTGGCGATAATTTTGAAAGTTCCATTACCACTACTGCTATTTTGCAGGAAATTGGCGTTAAGAAAATTTATAGTAGAATAATATCTCCTGTACACGAAAGATTATTAAGATTAATGGGAATTGCTGAAATGCTTATGCCTGAAGCTGAAGCTGCAGGACATTTAGCATCTCGTTTGCTTTTAGAAGGTATAACAGGAGCATTTGAATTAGGAAAATCTTATGGAATTTTCGAAATTCCTTTACCTAAAATATTCATAAACAAAACTATAATTGATACAAACATACGCGAAAATTTCAACCTAAATATCGTTACTATTAAAAAAAGCAATAAAGCTGGTTTTAATAATATGATTCATAATGATAATGTAAATGTCGTAGGGGTTCCTTCACCTCATACTACTTTAGTAGATGGTGATGTTTTAGTTGTATTTGGTAAAGAAAAAGATGTTAAGCATTTGCTTGAATTAAAGTGAAATTAAAATATTATATCTTTTTAATTATATTAGTAATATTTTTTTCAGTCAATGAAAATGTTGCTAATTTGACTTTTTCAAATATCCGAAATATTGAAATATTAAATACTTCAGAAGATGATTTTGGTCCTTATTTTTATAAAAAATCATCAATATTATTTTATAATTCTTCAATTTCTGGAAAAAGCCAATTTTATATTTCATATCTTCAAAATGGTTTTACATCTCCTAAACTATCTCCTGACGAGATCAATAACTACAAAGAAAATCAAGCTTATATTACATTTTTAAATGATAATGAAGCTATTTTTTCCAAATTTCAACAATTTTCTAATCGCTCTAATGTAAATTTATTTAAAATTAATTACAAAAATGGTAAATTTCAGACTCCAGAGATTATTTCAAATTTGACGAAAAATAATTATTTTTCACAAGCGACTTCTACTTTTGACTCAAAATATATTTATTATATTTCAGATGAAAATACAAATAATCTTTCAACTGATATTTATTGCACTTTGAAATCTGAGTTTTTCAACAATTGTACTAATTTAAATAATATTTCATCACCTAAATCTGAAATCACTCCCTTTTTAAAGTCTGATGATTCATTATTTTTCTCATCGAATGGATTTGGAGGAAAAGGTGGTTATGATATTTTCTTAAGTGTGAAAGAAAATGGAATTTGGCAACGTCCTGTTCCTTTAGATGAGCTAAATACTGAATATAATGAATCAGATTTTATTATTATTAATGATACACTTGCTATCTTTTCTTCGGATAGAACTGGTGGAAAAGGTAAAATGGATCTGTATTCCTCATCTATTTTAAAGCCATCTAATAAAATAAAGACACAATTACTTACCGATTCTAATTTTGTCTTAAATATCAGTGCTACAAGCGACAATATTATAATAAATAAAACGATTGAAAAATATTTTGTGATAAAAAATAATAATATTGAAGTATCAACTAAGGTAGATTATGGAATTGAACCTAAATATTTAGTCTATAATTTAGATAAGTCTGACAATGTAGAAATTAAAAATATTAATTTTTATTTAGATGATGCTAAGGTCGATTCTCCATATTTATTTGGAAAGCATAATGAGTTAATTTTCAATTTAGAGACAATTATTGAAAAATTAATTGATTCCCCTAATGAAGTTGATATTAGATTGGATATTTTTTATAATGATCAAAGGAAATCATTCATAAGCAAAAAAAATATAATTGAAAACGAATCTATTTATAATAGAATTAGTACTTTTAGAAATCAAGATTTTTTTGCAATTGAATTATCACAACTAACTACTAATATTACTAATAAAATAGTGGATTTCCTTAATGAAAACAAATATTATCCATACGCGCTTTTAATTAACAATAATTTAGGACAAAAAGCAAATTTACTTAAAACTAAATTAATTGGAATTAATAAAAATTTAATTATTGAAACTTCATCAAGTTCTTCAATATTGTATTTTCGTAATAAATAATTTTTTTTGTAAAATATTATACTTTACATAATATTTAGTTTAAAAATTAGTATTTTTGCGAACATATTCATTTCTTTTGTTATACTTAATAAATAATTTATGAACGAATTTCTTCAATTTGATAATATAACTTTTGAAAATAAAAAGCATTCAATAAGTGAATTAAAATCTATTTCTCTCGAAATACGAAGAGATATTATTAAAATGCTTGCTTTAGCTAAATCAGGACATAGTGGAGGACCTTTAGGTTTAGCCGATTTTATGGCTGCATTATTTTTTGATAATTATATGAAATATGATAGTTCTAATCCCAATCTGCCCTCAAGAGATAGATTTGTATTAAGTGCTGGTCATTTAGTACCAGTCCTATATTCGATTTTAGCGAGAGCAGGATACTTTCCAATTCAAGAATTAAGTACTTTAAGAAAGTATGGTTCGAGGTTACAAGGTCATCCAGGATTGGATACTGAACTCCCTGGAATTGAAACATCAAGTGGTTCACTTGGGCAGGGTATTTCAATTGCAGTCGGAATGGCAATGAGCGATAAATTAATTTCTAAAAATTCAAGAAAAGTTTTTAGTCTAACCGGTGATGGGGAATTACAAGAAGGTACAGTATGGGAAGCAGCTATGTGCGCTTCTAATTATAAACTAAATAATTTATGCTGGATTATAGACAATAATGATTGCCAAATAGATGGTAGGGTAAAAGACGTGATGAGCATATATCCTATAGATGAGAAGTTTAAAGCATTTGGTTTTAATACAATTGAAATTGATGGACATAATTTTGAAGAAATACGTACAGCTTTAAATTTCTTTGAAGAAAATTCTAAATCAAGCTCAAAACCAACTGCGATTATACTAAAAACATTTATGGGAATGGGTGTCTCATTTATGAAAGATAAATACCAATGGCATGGAAATCCACCAAGTATTGAGCAAGCAGAACAAGCATTAAAAGAATTAATTTAAAAGAAAAATGAAAGAATATTTAAAATTACAAGATAAAAAAACTACTCGCGAAGGTTTTGGCGAGGGATTAGCTGAATTAGGTGAAAAATATAGCAATGTTGTTGTCTTAGGTGGTGATATTACCGGCTCAGTGATGACATCTATTTTTAGAGATAAATTCCCAGATAGATTTTTTTCCATCGGGATAGCAGAACAAAATGCAACTACTATTGCAGTCGGAATGGCATTATCTGGTAAAATTCCATTTTTTTCCAGCTACTCTGCATTTGCTGCTTTTAGAAATGCCGATCAATTAAGAGTATCTGTATGCTATAATAATGCCAATGTCAAAATTGGTGGGGGACACTCCGGACTTACAGTTGGTCCTGATGGTGCAACTCATCAAAGTTTAGAAGAAATAGCACTTTTAAGAGCTTTACCAAATATGACATTAATTGTTCCTTGCGATTATAATGAAACCAAAAAAGCAACAATTGCAGTAGGCGAAATGATTGGTCCAGCATATATCAGATTTGGTAGACCAAAAGTTGCTTTATTTACTACAGAAGATACTCCATTTGAAATAGGAAAAGCTGAAATATTCCGTGATGGAGATGATGTTGCTATTATAGCCTGTGGATCAATGGTTTGGGTAGCTCTTGAAGCAGCTAAACACTTATACAATGACCATAATATTAATGCACGAGTAATTAATAATCATACTATAAAACCAATTGATAGCTTGACTATTGAAACTGCTGCAAGAGAATGCAAATGTATCGTTACTGCTGAAGAGCATCAAATAAATGGTGGACTTGGTTCAGCAGTTGCTGAAGTAGTTGTAAAATCATATCCTGTACCAATGGAGTTTATAGGTGTAAATGATACTTTTGGTACAAGTGGAGAACCAGAAGAATTATTAGAAAAATTTGACTTAACATGGCAAAATATTTATAATAATTGCTTAAAAGTCATCAAAAGAAAATAATTTACAATTTATTTTTATCTTATCTATATTTATTATGAATATTTTAGTCATAGGTTCGGGTGGAAGAGAACATTCAATTTGTGATAAATTAAAGCAATCAAAAAGTTGTGATAAATTATTTGTAGCTCCAGGGAATCCAGGAATATTTCAAATTGCAATTAAAGCAAATATTAGCATTGATAATAATCAAGATATTATTAATTTCTGTAAATCTGAAGAAATAGATTTAGTAATAATTGGTCCAGAACAACCTCTAGCTAATGGTTTAACTGATGTTTTACAAAAGCATAATATTAATGTATTTGGTCCAAGCAAATTAGCGGCAAAATTAGAATATTCTAAAGGATTTGCAAAAGAATTTATGAAACAAAGACAAAAGATCATGTTGAATACATTTCATTGATTGTTAAATCTTTGAAAAATGAAAACTAATGCAATAGAAATGTATATAATTATATAATTGATAAACAAGATTATGAATAAGGTTGAAAGAACATTAAGAGGATTTTACAAGTACGGTGAACCTGAAGGATTAGGAAAGATTTATACTCCTAAAGAACTCAGAGACAGAATGATTGAAATTGCAAAACCTGAAAAGACTGATAAGATCCTGGTTCTATATAACATTGAGTTTGCAAGTGACTTTAGAGATTATGAAAACGTAGTTTTCGCAAGCGATGACAAAGTGAAAAATGAAATCGTCGAGACTGCATTTGGAATGAAAACGATTTTTGTTGAAGAAAATAAAAAAATAGGAAAAAATTTAGAAGGAATGAAGTTTGATTTAATCATAAGCAATCCACCGTACAACCAAAACTTGGATTTAAAGATCTTAAAGGAGATATATGAATTGGGAGAGAAGATTTGTTTTGTGCATCCTGCTGGTTGGCTATACGATAACAAAACGTATCAATCTCCTGCTCGCATTTTGATTGATAATGTTAAAAGATTATACAGCAACAAATTATCGCAAGTATATGTGTTTGATGGCGTTTCCATGTTCAATGCGTTAATGGGTCCTTGTGCGATTACGTTTTTTAGTAATTCATATAAAATACATGTAACAGATACGTATATCGATGAACAATATGAAACAGCTGATATTAACGATATTGACGTGCATGGGCACAGTTTAAATTACCGTTCAATAAAAAGGAAAGTAAAAAAATTCTGTATTAATGATAATTGCCATGTCAGACAAACGAAACGAGAAACAAAATATAGTGTATCGTTTCATGGACACGTAGGAAAATACGCAGGTGAGGAAGAACATATATTCATAAGAAATGGCGCTTCTTTTGATTTTCATATGAATAAAAATAATTTTAATCATTCATGCACATATGAATTAAAAACAATTGCAGAATGTTTAAATTTTTATAACTTTTTAAAATTAAAATTAGTTCGTTTTTGTTTTTCAATAAATCATATAGGCCGTAATATTTTTTATGGTGAACTTGCCTCTGTTCCTTATATGCCAACATATGACCGACCTTGGACCGATGAAGAAGTTGCTGAAGAACTTGGTTT
>CALLXS010000080.1 GCA_937875295.1 uncultured bacterium
AAACACTTCGAGGCTTGTCGATTCACCTGGCTTTGATTTAAATCACTTTGTGATGGGAAGATAGCCAGCGTGAACGAGTATATAGTGTTTAACTATCCTTAGGCTATCAATATTTTGCGGTTAAATCTTGGGCAAATGCATTATGCAATTCTTTAGTATTGAAGGTAAAAGAGACTATCTTAAGCTTTTAGGACAGTCTCTTCTGGCAAAGCTGTGTGTTTATCTTGTCGGAACACTGGAAGGTACCATTATGATGGTAGTGGCCAGGTCAGACCAGAAGTGGTCTGATCCAGAGTTACTATCTTGTCAAAAAGCTGAATAGTTAAAGGTTTAAATTTATCCTCTAACACTTGAAGTTCGATATTTTCTTTTGTTATCTGTATTTTGATGGGGACTAAATGATATGTGAATCGAAAACTTACCCTTTTCCAGTGATTTGGTAGTGAAGGACGAAGTATCAAGCGATCACTTTTTACTTTTATTCCACAGAATCCCTTTACTACTGCTTGCCAAATGCCACCCAGTGTAGCGGCATGGAGACCTGCATCGCTATTTTTCATTTTATCGTTTAAATCGATGTTTGTGGCGGCAATAAAATATAAAAAAGCTTCTTTAGTCCTTCCAATCTCAGTGGCTACTAAAGAATGAATGGCCGGACTCAAAGAAGAATGATGTAAGGTTTTGGGCTCATAAAAATCCCAATTGGCGATCTTTTCTTCCAAAGTAAATTGGTCATTCAAAAGATAGAGCAACATGATAACATCAGCTTGTTTTAAAAGCTGGGAACTGGTAATCTCCTCCCAACTAAAGTTGTTAAAGAAAGAATTGGGATCATGTTGATAACTAGAAAGATCAATCTCTCTTTGTTGTAGAAAGCCATCAAATTGTAGGAGTATCAGCTCATCGATCCGGGGTAAACTGATTTTATCAGCTACTTCACACCAAGTCTCCAGCTCTTCATCGTTTAAACCAATCTTGGCGGCGAAATCATGATATTTCTTCTCTTTTCGTAAAAACTTACAAATTTCTATCGCTTTACGAAGATTCCATTGTGCTAAGGCGTTGGTAAAATAGTTATTATCTACAGATTCACTATACTCATCCGGACCAATTACCTTTTTGATCTCAAAACGATCCTTTTCTGGATTATAGTCTACCCTACTTTTCCAAAACCGCGCGGTTTGACAGATAATTTCCGCTCCAAAATCAGCGAAATCCGGTGCGATAAGATTAACTGTACCATCTGGTCCAGCGACTCTTCTGTCTAAGGCTGTCATATCCGGATCTTTAAGTCCCATTGAAGGTTGGAAAAAACCTACACGCAGAGAGGGCAACTCCTCTTTTGGATGATATTTTGCAGAAAATGACCATTTCTTTTGTCCCTCGAAAATAATAGGTCCCAAGTTGTATTGACCTTGCAAAGATAAATTTTGAGCGGGATTCATTGTCAAATATAAAGATGCTTGCATAGGAAAATATCTGCGGACAGCGTCTTTAGCCTTGTGAGAACGAGAAGATTGGTATCTGAAATCGAAACCATATATTAAGAAATCATCAAAAAGTTGATTATTGAGATTATTTAAGAATTTATTATCATTAGCTGTAAAAAATGATGCATCTCGGGCATAAGTATAACCAAAATTAGTTTTTGCACCACCTCCAGCCTCATTTTGATGGCACTGAGAGCATTTATTTCCTGTCCATAGACTAAATTCTGGAGTAGCAGAGAGCTTACAAACACTAAGCAAAATTAATAATATATTAAAAATACTTTTTGTCATTTTCTAAATATCTACATTTTATAAAAGGAGTCAATTAAAATAAGCAAATCTAAGTACATTCCAAAATAAAAATAATAATTTACTATTGAAATTAATAATATATTTCAAATATCACCTAATTATTCTTATTTTTGCATAACTTTTTATATATATTTTAGCTATTAAGGATATTTAAATGAAAAAGATATTATTGATTATTTTCGCAATTACAATTTGCGTTGCTTGCAATAAGAATGAGCAATTACCTACAATTAGTAATGTTGAATCGATTCGCCCAATAATCGATACTATTACCATTCTTTCTGATTTAAGTGATACCCCTGAAACAGAGGTCGTAGAATATAAGTATGATAAACCTACTGATTTATTTTGGGCAAGAGCTATCTATAAGGATTTAAGTGGTAAGGAGATTAGGAGCTATATTCGGGTCCTTGATAGTGCTTCGCGATTACCAATTAAAGAATATCCGGTTGATGAATTTGGTGAAACCGATGATTATACTTTATTTGAATATGATCCTAATTCATTATTACTACTAAATAAAAAAGTATATAATAAAACTATTGCACCAGAAAACTTAGTAAATGAATTTATCTTTAAATATGAAGATAATGTATTAATAAGTAAAACCGAAAAAGTATATTCTTTAGATTCTACTTATAAAAATGTAGATGGAAATAATTTGACTGAAGAAACTATTTTCCGTTATTTACCTAATAAAAATTATAGAAATAAAGGTAATATCTTAACATTTTCTCGCATCGAGAAGAGAATTATTTATTGCACACAAGAAATGATAGATCATTACGAATTAAATGAATCAAAAGTAGGCGATATTTATTTCACAGAAAAAACAATTTTTGATAAAAATTCTAATCCGATTTCATATACTTCTACTGACCCATCAGCTGGTGATGAGCATAGATATTCAAATGAATACTACGATGCTAAATTAGACTCAAAGGGCAGATTATCTGAATTAATTCCTTATGCCACTCCAGAAAAAGACAGCATTTCTAAAGATGCTTTAATGTGGAAATTTTTCTATAATAGCGACGGTACTCTTGAAAAAGAAGAAGAATATATGCATAATGATAAAACTAATAAATTCGATTTGATTCATGGTAGAGACCAATATACATATTATAATATTATTCCGGAGCTACCATATTTATCTGAAGAAGCTTTTGTTTCTGAGCATTTTTGTCAACATCGTCAAGTTTATACTAAATTAGAGAAAATAATAGAAAAGTTTGATAAAAATTCACGTATAGTAATTTATAAAACAGCAAGTATGGATGGTGGATTCCCTAAAGATAATTTAGAAGGAAAAATATCCAGAAAAATAATTACTAAATTTGAAAAAGTAAATTAATTAAAACTATAATATTATTAATTTTTAATAATGTCAAAAATAAAAGGATTTGTTAGACAATATTCTCGCATACTCCATTTCGTAAAGGGACTTTGGGGTTTGCTTTTCTTGTCTTTAATATTAAATATTATTTTCTCACTTTTTGAGACAATGAGCATTGCTATTATCCAACCAGTAATTCAAATTCTATTTGATACCGATGGTGTGCGGAATGTTCAGGCAGTTACAAATCCTTCTAATCCATTCGAAGGAATAAAAAATGCTTTCTATGCTTTTATTCATAGTATGATTTTCGTTGATAGCAGCATGGAAGCTACTTTAATTCGATTAAGTGTCCTTATTTTAATAATTTTCTTTCTAAAGAATATATTTAAATATGCAGCTACAATTGCAGGAACTAATGCCACTGTAAATATTATCAAGAATATGAGAGATATTATTTTCACAAAGTTAACTTCTCTCTCTGTTGATTTCTTTTCTAAAAGCAGGCAAGGACATTTAATTTCAGTAATTACAAACGATGTCAATTCGGTAAATGGAAATACAATTTCGACAATTACCACAATTATAAAAGACTTTACTCAAATAGCAATATTTTTAATGTTCTTAATCGCTGTATCGCCATATTTAACATTAGTCGCATTTTCTACAAGTATTGTCAGTCTACTTTTTATTAAAATATCTATAAAATATCTAAGGAAGTATGCTGGAAGTATGCAGGAATCAATGTCAAACTATACTACTGCTTTGCAAGAAACTCTATTTGGAATGAGAATTGTGAAAGCATATAATGCAGAGGTTTCAATTAATAATAAATTTAAATCACACACATCAGAATTTGTAAAGTTTGCTCTAAAGCATCGCACTATAACTGCAATCATACCAATGATAAATGAATTATTTGCAATTGGTGCATTGTGCTTTGTGTTATTCTTAGGAGGAAAAGAAGTAATTGATAATCAAATGCGTGGTGAAGATCTTATGCTTTTCTTATTTGCATTGTTCTCTATAATGAGTCCAATTTCTTCTTTTATAAATCAATTTACATCATTCCAAACTGGATTAGTAGCTGCAGATAGGATTTTCACAGTTTTAGATGCAAAACCATCTGTGGTCGATGGTGAAGAACATCATAAAGGATTAAAATCTGAAATAGAAGTGAAAAATTTGCATTTTGCATATGAACCGGAAAAAGAAGTACTAAAAAATTGTAATTTAATAATTCCAAAAGGTAAGAAAATTGCTTTAGTAGGAGGCTCAGGAAGCGGAAAATCAACTATGCTTGATCTTATCATTCGATTCTATGACCCCACAAGTGGTGAAATA
This sequence comes from uncultured bacterium, assembly GCA_937875295.1. Classification (GTDB taxonomy): domain Bacteria; phylum Bacteroidota; class Ignavibacteria; order Kapaibacteriales; family UBA2268; genus CALLXS01. Next base: position 4,483 of record CALLXS010000080.1, read on the forward strand.
TTATTAGATGGAGAAAATATAAAAAATTATAATGCAAAAGAATATCGCTCTTTGTTTGGTGTCGTATCACAAGAAACATTGCTATTTAATGATACAATTGCAAATAATATAAAATACGGTTTCGAAGCTACGGACGAAGAAGTGATTCAAGCCACAATAACTGCAAATGCTTATAGCTTCATTTCCAAAATGCCAGATGGCATTAATTCTATAATTGGTGATAGAGGAGTGCTTATTTCAGGTGGTGAGAGACAAAGAATAGCTATTGCAAGGGCGCTATTACGCAAACCAAAAGTATTAGTATTTGATGAGGCTACTTCTGCTCTTGATGTGGAATCCGAAAAAATTGTACAAGATGCCATTAATGTATCACTTATCAATAGAACTGCAATTATTATTGCTCATAGACTTTCTACTATTAAAGATTGTGATTGCATTTACGTATTGGATAAAGGTTCGATTGTAGAATCAGGTTCTCATTCAGAACTCTTGGCATTAGGTGGTATTTATAAGAAAATGTGCGATATTCAATATGATATTAGCAGTAAAAACGAAAATGTTAATTAATATTAATTGACTTAAATGAAATTACTTTCAGGCAATATAGCTAAAAGAAAATATTTATTGATAATCATTTCTTCATTGCTATTGCTCGCAGTGATAGCAGTGGTATATATTCTAGGTGGATTTCGTTTGATTACTGGAAATAAAGATTTAGATTTTAAAGATACTTCTTCCGAATCAACTTCTAATGAATTTAAATTATTTGATGAGTTTGATAATAAATTTAAAAATATCTCGCTTCCATATTCAATTGAATTAAATAATGTGTCGTTTGATACTACTTCATATAATCATATTGCTAATGAGGAAGCTAAAGTATATTTAAATGATTTTAAAAGAGATAATAATTATTTCGCCGTAGGGAAATTTAATATTAATGATGCGCATAATGCTTATATTATCTTGAAACTGCCACAAAATGCTACTTTTGAATATTTATACTTACTAAAAATATTTAGTAAAAATTATGAATTACGAGGACAAATGAATCTTGCTGAGTTTTCTGGTGATAGAAATAATCTCATTATCTCAGAATCACAAATAAGCGAAGATTTATCAATTGTAACTACTAATAAAAAAGCAACAATTATTGCTGGAGATTCAATTAAATTTAACGAGATTCTACAATCTAAAAAATATAATATAAAAGCTGATGGGACTATTAGCACGTCCACACCAGCTTTATAAAAAAAATATTATTTTTTCTTTGCGAAACGGTAAGTTATTGAAAATCTAATATCTCTGCCCGGTTGGAGCAAATTCCCTATATCAATATATTGCTTATCGAAAATATTAGTAACAGTCAAAGCAAAAATGAATGAATAAATATTTTTAGATAATTTTGCATTTAACAAAAAATGAGGTTCATAATTTGTTAAACCAATTTCTTTCATATTTTCATAAAGAATATATTGTCCATTGCGTGCTTCATAAATTGCATCAAGATTTAAGTTAATATCAAGTGGAAAAGTAAAGAATAGACTTCCAGCGAGTTTATGTCTCAAATTGTCGAGAGCATAAGTGGAAATATAATTTACATTTTCTTTGCTCTTCATATCAATGTAAGAATATGAAATTGAAATATTATTAAAGAATAATTCTTTTTGGAATAATTCATTCAAATTAATATTTGCACCAACTTCGAATCCTAATGTATTAATTTTTGCAATATTATAACTCATGAATTTGTCGCTTGTAGGTAATCCATTTTCAGTGTATTTAATCCAATCTATCATATTCTCGCCAATTCTATAAAATATTGCAGAATTAAAACTAAATGAATTCGAAGAATATTTTGTTCCTAATTCAATTGAGTGCGCCTCCTCTGGTTTTAGGTTAATATCGCCTTGTTGTGTTTTTGTGTTATAATATAGCTCTGTGAAAGTAGGGAATCTAAGCGATTTATTGTATGAAGAGAAGATAGAAAAATTATTACTCAATCTATATGAAATATCAATTCCGGGATAAATTTTTCCATCATAATTTGTTGTTTTATTATAAAGAGCGCCAAATGAAGCTGTTAAATTACCTATTTCTGTATTATGTTCAAAATATAAATTTGCTGAGTTTCTAAATCCTGCTTTAGTAAATAATGCATTCTCCTCATTTGGAACTTTAATAAAATCATCATTTAATAAAGGGTTTCCTAAATTATTACTTAATATATTTTCGTTTCGGTATTCAAATCCGAGCGAACTTGTTCCTAAAAAATATGTATAAGCAGTTTTTAATTCATAACCATAAGTCTTAGTTTGATGATAATTTGGACTTGTGTACCAAACAGGAGCTGGTAGTCCATGTTTAATTAATTCAAATCGGTCATTATGTTCTCTATAATATAAATTTGCATTTACTTTAAAATCATTCCCCCAGCTATACCTTAGAGATGAAAATTTTGCAGATGTTGCTTCAAATTGATTTGGATATACGGGAGTATAAAACGAATTTGCTCCGAATTCTTTGGTATTATAGCCCAAATCTAAGTTAAATTCTCCAAAGGTTGCATTATAGTTAATTCCTGAAAAGAAATTCATATAGTCGAAATCAGTATTTGCTATATATCCATCAGATTTATTTTTGTTAAATGAAAGAAAAATTCCAAAATCACTAATTGGGATATTAGCATTTAGGGATATTCCATAATACTTATGGCTACCGGCGCTAAGCTTAATATTTGAAGATAAATCTTTGCTAGGAGTAGTTATGAAATTCACTGCACCGGAGAAAGCATTTGGACCTAACACGCGAGAAGCTCCACCAGATACAATTTCAATTTTATTAATTGATTCTAAATCAATTGGCAAATCTAAATTATGATGACCAGTCTGCAAATCTGTCATTTTAATTCCGTTTAGCATAATTAATGTCTGGTCGTGATGACCACCTCTTATTCCTAAGTCTGCAGTAGCACCGCTTGCTCCGCGTTGTCTTAAATCAATATTATTTAATGTTTTTAGTATTTCTTCTAAATTTTGAGAAGTAGATTTTTTAATTTTACTGGAGGTAATTAAGTCGATAGTTCTGCCACTTTCTTGGAAAGTGATTGGGCTTCGAGAGCCAATAATAATTACTTCATCAGCATGGGTGGTATCTTTAGAGGAGTCAAAAGAAAATAAATTAGCATTAAAAAATAAATTAATGATAATTAATAATGCAAATTTCTTTACATAGTTCATTATTAAATGTAATTTGGTTAGTAAAAAATATGATTACAAAATTAGTACTTTATTATATTAAAAAAAATATCAAGATATTTAATATTAAAAAATATTTTAAATAAAAAATAAAGACCCACTATTTTGGTATTAATAGTGGGTCTTATTGTAAAATAATATTTGATATTATTTAGCTTTTTTAAGTTCTCTTGTATAAATTTCTTCAGGAATTTCGATTGGTGTAGTCAATCCGGGCCAGTCAGTTTTGGTAAAGTTACTTCCTACAGGTGCTTGCATTTTAAAGAATGTCTCGCAACTATAATATTTTTTATCTTTAATGAAATATATCATTACTCGGCATTTTTTATTATGACCTGTAACTGATTGTCCAGAGCGTTCTTCGTTTGTAACCCATCCATGCTTAAAATTAGTATGTAAGATTTTAGTTGGTTTATATCTTTTAGTTACTGCGTTTTTAGCTAATTTTTTAAGTTCGTCACCATCGGCTCCATTATAATTATCAGAGAAAATTAAATTATATTTCTCTGCTTCAGCTTTTTCAAAAGTACCTTTCCATTGAGCTTTAGATTCTGAGAAAGTGACCACTTCCATTAAATCATTAAAACCATAAGGTTCTAATTTCGCTCTTAACCCTTTTAATTCATCATAAACTTCTTTGTATTTAGGGTCGCTTTCAGCAATTGCATCGTTTTTGATATAAATTTCTCGAGCCATAGCCCCAGCGGTAAAGAAATCTTTCATTATTTTTCTGTCAGAAGCGTTTTTAGCTTTATCTATATTATAAAACATAAAATTATAAGCATCTGCTTTTTTATCACCAGTAGGCTCTGGTGCATCACCTCGAATCATTTTTGAATATATTTTTTCTACACGATTGTATTCTGCAGTCCATGTATTAAGTCTACTTTCGTTCATATCTCTTTTCTTAATCCAATCCATTATCCGCTTCACTTTATAGTCCCAAGATGTGGAAGCCCTCCCTTTATCGCCATTTTGAATAGCTTCAAGGCATTCTTGTAAACTGAAAGCTAATTCTGGATATAATACTTTATCGAGGTCATCATCTGGACCATAAGTCAATTGTCTCTCTGCTATAGAATATATTGCAGGCAAATCAGCTGCTGCTTCGGATGCTGCTTCGGCTTGCTTATCTCCAGTAACGTTTGCTATAGTCTTTTTGACTGCTTGGTCTTTTTTCTTCTCAATTGATTCTTCAGCTTTTTCTTTTACTTTTTCTTTAGCTTTTTCTTTAGCTTTATTAAGCAATTTACCAAATTGAGCGTTACTTGGAACAGCAATGCCTAACATTAATAGTAGAATAACTATTCGTATTAAATTTTTCATTTTCTTTTCCTTAATAAAAATTGTCAAATTATTATATGCAAAATTATTCAATAATTTTTTATTTACTATACCTTATATTACTTATTTTTTATAAGGGTTTTTACGTAATTATTTGAAAAATCAGTAAATATAAGTAAAATAAAATTGATAATTAAAAAAAACATATTTAAAAATTATTTTTCAAATATATTTTTAAAAGGTAATTCAAAAGTAAAAATTGTTTTTTTTATTTCAAATTAATTTTATATTTTGAAATAAAATTTCATAATATAAGATTTATTTTATATTTTTACATTCTTATTAATTTATAATAATAAATAATAAAATTTAATACTAAATAAATTTAAAAAAA
>CALLXS010000081.1 GCA_937875295.1 uncultured bacterium
CTCTACTGAATTTACTAAAAGTCTTCTTAGTATTGAAAAGACAATTGAAGTTCTTTCCGAAAGCCTTGATAAATTTCTAAAAACAACTAATCAAAATAATCCCAAAATTATATTTACTATTTCTCCAATAAGGCACATTAAGGACGGATATAGAGAAAATCAATTAAGTAAATCAATGCTTCATGTTGCTGTTGAAGAACTACTAAAACAAAATCCAAAAATAGATTACTTCCCTTCCTATGAATTAATGATGGATGACCTCAGGGATTATCGTTTTTACGAATCAGATATGTTGCATCCAACTCCTCAAGCAGTTGATTATATATGGCAAAAGTTTTCTCAGACCTATTTTAGTTATGATACAATATCATTATGTAAGGAGTTTGAGAAACTTCATAAATTAAAACATCATCGTCCCTTTGATATAACAACCAAAGATTATCAAATGCATCTGCAAAGAATTAAAGACTTGGAAGAGGAATTAGAGAAAAAAAGATTTATTTAAGAAATGAAAACTAAATTTGAAGTTGAGGTTTGTGTTGATTCAATTGAATCGGCAATTGTAGCTGAAAATGCTGGAGCAAATAGAATTGAGCTTTGTTCATCTTTGGCAGAAGGGGGCTTAACACCTTCTTATGCATTAATAGCACTTGCAAAGGGAAAATTAAATATCCCAATTATGGCAATGATACGTCCAAGAGCAGGGGATTTTTACTATTCTGAACTTGAATTTGAAGTGATGAAAAAAGATATTCTTTGTTGCAAGGAATTGAATGTTGATGGAGTTGTTTTTGGAATGCTAACCCCTCAAGGGAAAGTTGACAAGGAAAGGACAAAAGAATTAGTTACTCTTGCCAATCCTATGAAGGTTTGTTTTCATAGAGCAATTGATATGACTAATAACTATTTTGAAGCGTTTGAAGATATAATTGAATGTGGTTGTACAAGAGTTCTGACTTCTGGAAAAGAGAATAAGGCTGTTTTGGGATTAGATAATATTGCCAAAATTCAACTTGACTCCAAAGGAAGAATAGAAGTGATGGCAGGCTCAGGAGTTAGTGCTGATAATGCAAAAGAAATATACTCCAAAACCATGATTAATCATTTCCATTTAAGTGCAAAAACAATTAAAGAAAGCAAAATGGAATATAGAAACAAAGGTGTGAGTATGTCAGATGATGATTTCAATAAGGAATATGATATTCCATTTACCGACTCAAAGAAGATAAAAGCAATTATTGAAGTTTTAGACAAGTTGTCCTAAGATTTTCCTATTCTTTTATTCCGATTATCTCGTTTTCTCTTATTCCCAATTGGCTTAGGTCGATTTCTAATAGCTTGTTATCATTTATACCATAAAGTTTTCCCTTACTGAAACTTGCATTTGAGAAATTGGTTAACCTAAGAATTGCCTCTCCTTCGCTGTTAATTAATAAGGTTGTGGTGTCTGAGGACAATAATCCATACCCTCCATACTTTGAGTCAAGAAAAAATAGTTTATTATAATCTTTTTCTTCAATTGTTTCAAAACGAGAGTTAAGCAATTTGACATAACCAGTTGAAAAGAATATGCAGTAATTAGTTTTATCCTCACTAACAAAAGGCTGATAGATAGAACTATTATTATAATAAATATTATCCCCAACAAAAGCAGTTATATTCCCAAAGCTCTTAGTATCAAATTTCCTATTAGAAACAAAACTACCATCAATCAAGCTATACTGTGAAATTCCATTGTCGTAAAGAAATATAATTTTATCTCCATTAATCTTATATTCAAGTATGGATTCTCCTTCAGGCATAATTGAATAAATCAAATTTCCAGTATTTGCACTATAAGCCTTTAGAAACGGTTTACCATATGCAATTTTTCTTCCATTATTCTTTGCATATCCATAGTTAATCATATAAAGAATTGAATCTTTCTTAAATAAACTTGAATGACTTATGTCTTTCTTTTGCATTTCAACCTCCCATAAGGTGAGTGAGTCTCCAATCATTTTAGATAAATTGTTTCTTGAAGCAAAGAAAATATAAGAAGAATCAATTAAAGCATTGGAACGAATATTGTCCACAACACTTGGTCCTGAGATTGGAATATAGTATGTGCCTGTCAATATACCCAAAGCAAGACCAGCTGCAGAAGCAACAACTGTTCCAGTATAATCCTTGTCGTCAGTCTTAGCATCAACACTTAGTCCACTACCATCATTAATATTAAGAGTATGTAAGCCATTAGAGTAAATTAGATAAATAGAATCATTAAGGGATTGAACCTCCTCCCAGCCATTATCCTTGTTCAGTTTTCTCTCCCAAAGTGTATTACCATTTGTTAAATCAATTGCTTGAAGATATTTGGGAGCTTGTGCATTATAGTAAGCTAATGCAATTTTCTTACTTGGAATGAGATAGTGGAGATTTAATTTTTCATCCCAAACCTTTTTCCCATTTCGAATACTCCATAGTTCAATATTGTTTTGTTCATAATAAATCAATAGAGAATCAAATATATAAACATTATCATAATTGAACAAAAACCTCTTGTTCCACAAAATTTTATTATTTTCAAAATCTAAGGTTAATATTTTACCTTTATTTTTGAGCCTCTTTTTATTTTTTGTCAAGTTTCTCAATGTAATGGTAGAAGTATTGGTAATTGAATCCACCCTAAAAACAGATATCCTATCTTCAAAAGCGTAAACCTTAGCTTTAACATCAGAATTTGTAATTAAATTCCTACTAAGGATTGTATCATAGGTTGATAAATTTAATTCTTTTTGAGAAAAAGCGGAGCATACATTTACTAATTCGTCTCTACTATAGCACCTTACTATGCCAGCTTTTCTAAATAAAGCATCAACTGCTGTATCTGAGCCAGCAAGAGCACCTGTGTGCGAAGAGGCAGCACGAGAGCCAGCTTCAGTGCAACCGGCTTTAATAGCAGCAATTTTGCAACCTTTACGAATAAGAGATGAAGCATGCTTGAGCATTAAATCAGGCTTATCGACTTTTTCTAAATAAATCATTTTTACCTTAGAACTTGTAGCTGGGTCGAAAGTGTCATCCCAATATTTTAGAACATCTTCTACTCCAATTTGAGCGCAATTTCCTACTGAGTATAAGCTCGAAAAAATTAAACCTTGTGGAATAGCAGCTTCGAGAATAAATACAGCAGTTGCTCCGGAACCAGTAACGAAATCAATTCCACCTTGCACTAATTTTGGTACAGGACCAGCAAAAATACCATTGTAACGAGGAGTGAGTACTCCAATACAATTAGGACCAATTATACTTGCTCCGGCTTTATTTGCTATTTCTACAATTTCTTTTTCTAATTTAGTTCCTTCTTCGCCTACTTCGCTGAACCCAGCAGAAAGAATAATAAAAGCTTTTGTGCCTTTTTGTTCAGTTAATATTTTCATTGTAGAAGGTACGTATTTTGCAGCAATCGCAATTACAGCCAAATCAGTCTGAGGTAAAGATTCAGGTGTATTGTGGCATTTTATTCCTTGAATTGTATCGGCTTTTGGGTTTAGCACATATAAATTTCCGGAGTAATTGCCGTCAATAATATTTTTAAGAACTTTTCCACCCGGTTTTGAAATATTATCAGAACCGCCAATTACGGCAATACTATTTGGATTTAATAATTCTTTGGTAATAATATCTTTGTTCATTTTATTTAGTGTAGTTTTTTATACTTTAACTTCATCTTTATTTATATTAAATAAATATCATCAAAATTAAGAAAAATTTATAATATTAAAAAACTTATAGACTATATTTTGTCATAAAATAATTCGAAGAATTTAATTAATAAAGTAAATAAGATTTTGTAAAGAAAAATTTCATAGTTAATTTTGTAAGTTATTTCAAGTTGTTTTTTCTAAAATAATTTCTTTTATCTATTATTAAATCAAATTATTAAAATGAAAAAAAATAGATGAAAACAAAAATCATTTATTTAAAATTAAACTTTAAAATATATTAAAAAATGAAATCTACAATAGAAATAGATACAAATAGCAAAACTTTGTTAAATAATATTAAAAATAAAAATATTACTGTCGGAATAGTAGGTTTAGGCTATGTAGGTTTGCCACTTGCTTGCGAATATGCTTCTCAAGGAGTGCAAACTATTGGATTTGAGGTTAATCAAGAAAAAGTCGATTTGCTAAATGCAGGCAATAATTATATCGAAGATATAGATGATGACTTAGTAAGAAATTTAACTAAAACTAAAAGATTAATTGCAACAGCTGACTTTAAGGAAGTCTCCAATTGTGATGCTTTAATTATCTGCGTACCTACTCCATTTACTGAAAATAAAGAACCTGATATAAGTTTTATCTTAAATGCGACAAAAAGTATTAGCGATAATATGAAAAAAGGAACAGTAGTAATTTTAAAATCTACTACATTCCCTGGTACTACAGAGAAGTTTGTAATGCCTATTCTAATAAAAAATGAATCTAACAATTCATTAAGGGAAATTGAAAAAGATTTTTATCTTGCTTTTTCTCCAGAAAGAATTGACCCCGGAAATAAAAAGTGGAATACTAAAAATACTCCAATTGCAGTGGGAGGAGTAACTCCAATTTGTACAAAAATTGCAGCAGCTGTAATCAATATAGCTGTAGAGAAAGTAATTGAAGTATCCTCTCCAACTATTGCAGAAATGGAAAAATTATTAGAAAATATATTCCGTAGCGTTAACATTGCTTTAGTGAATGAATTAGCTAAATTATGCGATAGAATTGGAGTGAATATCTGGGAAGTAATTGACGCTGCTGCTACAAAACCTTTCGGTTTTATGCCATTTTATCCCGGACCGGGCATAGGCGGACATTGCATTTTAATTGATCCATATTACTTGGAATGGATGGCTCGCGAATATGATTTTGTTACTAATTTTATCACTTTAGCAGCAGAAACTAATGAGGATATGCCTTTTTATGTGCGAGATATGGTAATTAAAGAAATTGCTAAGCAACCTGTCAGCTATTCTACAGCTAAAATTTTAATATTAGGAATGGCTTTCAAAAAAAATGTAAGCGATCTAAGACATTCTCCTGCACTTAAGGTCTTTGAATTATTAGATTTAGAGGGTATTAAGAATATTGATTATTATGATCCATATATTCCAAAGGTAAATGTAAATTCAAATACTATTAATTCAATAAGTGAAATTAATTCTTCGGTTATTGAATCTTATGATATAATTCTAATTACAACAGATCATAGTGTTTTTGATTTTGATATGATTGCAAAAAGCTCAAAAATAGTAATCGACACAAGAAATTCGTGCAAAAATGCTGAAAATCGTGATAATATAGTGCTATTAGGAGATGGAAAATGAAAAAAGTAATTTCTGTAGTAGGTGCCAGACCCAATTTTATGAAAGTAGCTCCTATTCATAGAGCATTTGCTGATTATTCAAATACAATTATCCATAAATTGGTTCATACTGGTCAGCACTATGATGCTAAAATGAGCGATGCTTTTTTCAATGATTTAGATATGCCACATCCAGCACATTTTTTGAATGTGGGGAGTGGGACTCATTCTGAGCAGACTGGTACTGTGATGATTGAATTTGAGAAAATTTGCATGTTAGAAAAGCCAGATTTTGTAATAGTAGTAGGCGATGTAAATTCTACTCTTGCAGCATCTATTACTGCTGTGAAATTAGGAATACCTGTAGCGCACGTAGAGGGTGGCTTAAGAAGCGGTGATAGATCAATGCCGGAGGAAATTAATCGATTAGCTACAGATGCAATTAGTAATTATTGCTTCTTGACAGAGAAATCGGCAATAGAAAACCTAACAAAAGAAAATTTTCCTAAAGAAAATATGTTTTTTGTTGGTAACACTATGATAGATTCGCAATTTTATGCTTTACCAAAATGTGATTTTTCTAAGGTATTAGAGAAAAATAATTTATCACCAAAAGATTTTGTCCTTATCACTACTCATAGACCAAGCAATGTAGATGACCCCGTGCAATTAGAAATGCTCTTAAAAGTTTTTGATTATATATCTCAATACAGAAAAGTCGTATTTCCTATTCACCCTCGTACTCTCAAAAATATAGAGAAATTTAATTTGCAAAAATATATTAAAAATAATAATATTATATTTTTAGAACCACAGGGATATATTGATTTTTTACAATTAATGAGAAATAGTGATTTTGTATTAACTGATTCTGGCGGTATACAAGAAGAAACTACAGCTATTAAAATTCCTTGCCTTACTTTGCGAACTACTACAGAGAGACCAATTACAATCGAAATAGGATCTAATAAATTAATATTTCCAGAATATAACAACATTATTAAAGCCATTGATGATATGTTAAATAATAATCGAAGAGAATCTCAAATCCCAGAATTGTGGGATGGGAGAGCTGCAGAGAGAATTACTTCTATCATCAATAAAATTCTTAATAAATAAAAACTAAATTTTATTTTATTTAAAATATATCATTTTGGTATAAAGGCGGCAGTTTTTTTCACTCCTCACCGTTGATTTCAAACCGCATCGTCAACTGCAAAACACGAAAAAAGAGCGTATCCTGATTTCTCGGATACGCTCTCTTCGTAAAAAAAATTCCTTAATCAACTCAGCATTCTCCGGGTCGCCTCAGCAATCCTGTCCTTATCTCCAAACGCCGAGAAACGCACAAATCCTTCCCCCGAAGCACCAAACCCAACTCCTGGAGTGCAAACGATGTTCTTTTTTTTCAGCAGGAAATCAAAATAATCCCAACTGCTCATCCCATCCGGTGTT
>CALLXS010000082.1 GCA_937875295.1 uncultured bacterium
TTCTGTCAGAATTTTTAGCAAATAACATACGTTTGTTTTTGGTACACTTTGGTAATGCTACAATTGTATCACACATAATTCACCTCATTATTAATAGTGTACCATTACTTTAAAAAATTTTCAACAGAAAATTAAAAAACTTTGCTAACAAAATTAAAAAATAAATTAAACAAAATTAATATTTTTTATAATAAATTACCTGAAATAGTTGAAGATTATTTTAATAAAATCTCTGAAATAACAGGTCGAAAATACGGTTTATTCGATTATTATGGCTCTCCTGATGCAGATAGAATTGTAATTGCAATGGGTTCTGCTACCGAAGCTATTAGAGAAGGAATAGACTATTTGACAGAAAAAGGAGAAAAAGTAGGTTTAATTTCAGTACACTTATATCGACCATTTTCAGCAAAGCACTTTTTATCAGTTCTACCAAAAACAACTAAAAGAATTTGCGTTTTAGATAGAACCAAAGAACCCGGTGCTAATGGTGACCCTCTTTATTTAGACGTTAAAGAAGTATTATATGGAAATGAGAACCAACCAATAATAATTGGTGGTCGATATGGACTATCTTCTAAAGACTTTACTCCAGCTCAAGTTCTCTCAATTTTCAGGAATTTAGATCTTCCTACACCTAAAAATCACTTTACAGTAGGAATTGTTGACGATGTTACATTCACCTCATTACATCTAGAAGAAGAGATATCTTTAGGAGGTCAAGGTATTTACGAAGCCAAATTTTTTGGATTAGGTGCTGATGGTACAGTAGGTGCAAATAAAAATTCAATTAAAATAATTGGCGATAATTCAGACAAATATTGTCAAGCATATTTCGAATATGATTCGAAAAAGTCAGGTGGATTCACTTGTTCTCATCTTCGTTTTGGAGATTCACCTATTAGAAGCACATATTTTGTTACAACCCCTGATTTTGTTGCTTGCCATGTACAAGCATATCTTAAGCTCTATGATGTAACTAAAGGTCTTAAGAAAAATGGTACTTTCCTTTTGAATACTATGTGGAATTCTGAAGAAATCGAAAAGAATCTACCTAATAAAATTAAAAGATACTTTGCACAAAACAACATAAATTTATATACTATCAATGCCTCAAATATCGCATTAGAAATAGGACTTGGGAATAGAACAAATACAATTCTTCAATCTGCCTTTTTCAAAATTACAAATGTGATCCCATATGAAACAGCAGTAGAGCAAATGAAAAAAGCAATTGTAAAATCATACGGCAAAAAAGGTGAAGATATAGTAAATAAAAACTTCGCAGCCGTAAATCGAGGTGAAGAATATACTAAAATTGAAATACCAGAGCATTGGGCTAATCTAAATGATGATGATAATGAATCACAAAATATACCTGAGTTTATCAAAAATGTAGTTAATCCTATTAATGCTCAAGATGGAAATAGTTTACCTGTTTCTGCTTTTATCGGTAGAGAAGATGGTACTTGGGATAATGGTACAACTAAATTCGAAAAGCGTGGAGTAGCTTCATTTGTGCCGGAATGGACAAAAGAAAATTGTATACAATGTTCTCAATGTGCTTATGTATGCCCGCATGCTGCTATTAGACCATTCCTTTTAGATGAAAAAGAACTTTCTAACTCTCCTTTTGCTGAAGATACTCTAAAAGCTAATGGAAAAGATTTCACCAATTTTAATTATAGAATACAAGTAGCTGTATTAGATTGTATGGATTGTGGAAATTGCGTAGATGTATGCCCCGGTAATAAGAATGGTAAAGCTCTCGAAATGAAAGGAATAGAAACTCAATATAAAAATCAAGATAATTGGGATTATTGTATTGAGAATGTCAGCTCAAAGCAACATTTAGTGAATGTAAAAGGAAACATTAAAAATTCACAATTCGCTACTCCATTATTTGAATTTTCTGGTGCTTGCTCCGGTTGTGGCGAGACTCCTTATGTAAAATTACTCTCTCAATTATTTGGTACAAGACAAATAATTGCAAATGCTACCGGATGTAGTTCCATTTATTCAGCTTCGGCACCTTCGACTCCATATACAACTGATGCAAGAGGACGCGGTCCTGCTTGGGCTAACTCATTATTCGAGGATAATGCCGAATTCGGTTTGGGAATGTTATTAACAGAAGAGACAATGCATGATAGATTAAAATCAGTAATGAATGAAGCAATTAATTCAACTTGTTGTCCTGAGGAATTAAAGCCTTTATTTAAGGAATGGATTGATAATCATAAAATAGCTGATAAAACAGTTGAATTAGAAGCTAAAATTACCCCACTTCTAAAAAATACAAATTGCAAACATTGCAAAGACATTGCTGAATTAAGTCAATTCTTAGTGAAGAAATCTCATTGGATTATTGGTGGAGATGGATGGGCTTATGATATTGGATTTGGAGGATTAGACCATGTAATTGCTTCAGGAAAAAATATCAATATACTTGTGCTTGATACTGAAATATATTCAAATACTGGAGGACAATCTTCTAAATCAACACCTTCAGCTGCAGTTGCTAAATTTGCTACTTCTGGAAAACGCACTCGTAAAAAAGATTTGGGCATGATTGCTGCAACTTATGGTTATGTATATATTGCCCAAGTAGCTATGGGAGCAAATCAAGCACAGACTCTTAAAGCATTGCGAGAAGCAGAAGAATACGATGGTCCATCAATTGTAATTGCTTACTCTCCTTGCATAAGCCATGGATTAAAATCAGGAATGGGAAAAGCTCAAAATGAACAAAAAAGAGCTGTAGAATGCGGTTATTGGCAACTTTACAGATTCGATCCAAGACTCGAAGCAGAAGGCAAAAACCCAATGCAAATTGATAGCAAAGAGCCTAATTGGGAACTATTCCAAGATTTTCTTAAAGGTGAAGTTAGATATACTTCTTTAATGAAACAATTTCCAGCTGAAGCTGAAGAACTCTTTAAAAAGAACGAAAACGACGCAAAATGGAGATATAATAATTATTTACGTCTTGCAAATGCAAGTTTTGAAAAAGAAAGCTAATATAAATTAATAATTGTTTCCACTAATAATAAGAAATACTATTAATAAAAATTATTCATTTATGAAATTTATAGTTTCTTATATTTAAAAGAAATTTTTCAAGAAAATATGTGTTTTTTCTCAGTACTTACGGTCGATACAAAGAAAATAGCAAATAGATTTAAAACTAAAGAATTTATTCCTCAAAAAGATGGATATTTAGAATTTAATGGATTTACTTTTCCTCAAACTCCAATTATTACTAATGAAAATCCAGATGAAATTCAATATTATAATTGGGGATTTTTACCATCATTTGCTAAAGATGAGGATTTTAGAAAATTTACTTTAAATGCCCGAATTGAGACAATTCATGAAAAACCGTCTTTTAAATCTTATACAAAAAATAGATGTCTTATTCTTAGCAGTGGCTTTTATGAATGGCAATGGTTAGACCCAAAAGGCAAAAAGAAACAAAAATATAAGTTAACTAATAAAGAAACTGAATATTTTGTTTTTGCAGGTTTGTATAATAAATGGGTGAATAAAGCAACTGGAGAAATCCTTGACACTTATACAATTCTAACTACTGTAGCAGATGAATTTATGTCAAAAATACATAATTCAAAAAAAAGAATGCCTATTATTCTTAATGTGAAAAAAGAACTAGATTGGTTAATGAATAAAACAGATGATACTGGAATTGTAAAATTAGAAGCCGAAAAAGTTGATTCATAATATAATTTTAATATAATCTTTTAAAAAAATGGGCAATTCTTAAAAAAGAATTGCCCTTAATATTTTGCTTAATAAATTAATATTAACGAATTAGATTAATCTATCGGAGCTAATTTTGCAGTGAAGTGGCGTAGAATAGGTGCTTCCCATACTATTTTTAATCCTTTTAGGTTATTCCTATTTTCATAAGCTTCAGTGCAGGCTTCTACTACATAATCAATGTGATTTTGAGTATATACTCTGCGTGGGATAGCTAACCTTACTAAATCCATAATAGTCGATTCACCGAACATTAAAGATCCAATTTCTACAGTTCTTACTCCACTTAATCTATAAATTTCATTTGCAATTACTTGAGCAGGAAATTGACTTGTTGGCATATTTGGTAAAAATCTTTTAGCATCGAGGAAAATTCCATGTCCGCCTGGAGGATTTAGTATTGGTACATTATTCTTAATCAGTTGATTTCCTAAATATTCCACTTGACCAATTCTATATGATAAATAATTTTCATCCATCACTTCTTCAAATCCGATAGCAAGAGCTTCTAAATCTCTTCTTGCTAGTCCGCCATAAGTAACAAAACCTTCAGTAACTATTAAAATTGTTCTTGCATCACGAGCTAATTTTTCATTATTTGTAGCTAAAAAGCCACCAGTATTGCTCATTCCATCTTTTTTGGCGCTCATTGTAGCACCATCAGCATAAGAAAACATTTCTTGAGCTATTTCTAAAATTGATTTATTTTCGTAACCTTTTTCTCTTTTTTTGATGAAATAACAATTTTCTGCAAAACGGCAACAATCAAGGAATAATGGTATATTATATTTATTGCATAATTCCTTAGTCTCGCGGATATTTTGCATAGAGACCGGTTGACCTCCGCCAGCATTATTTGTAACTGTAATAAAGCAAACGGGAATATTCTCAGCACCTTTTTCTTTTATGAAATCCTCTAGCTTAGCGATGTCCATATTTCCTTTGAAATCATCGATTATTTCAGGGTTTTTCCCTTTTTCATTTAGCAAATCAAAAGCAAATCCATGAGAAAATTCAATATTTCCGCGAGTTGTATCGAAGTGAGTGTTGTTTGGAATGAATTTACCTTCCACACCCATAGCTTGGAATAATATTCTTTCTGCAGCTCTGCCTTGGTGAGTAGGAATTACTTCTTTGAATCCAGTAATTTTTTTCACTGCGTCTTCAAACTTGTAATAAGATACAGAGCCAGCATATGCTTCATCTGCATACATTAAAGCTCCCCATTGGCGATCGCTCATTGCTGTAGTACCACTATCAGTCAATAAATCGATAGTAACTTTATCTGATCTTAAAGTAAATAAATTGTAAAAAGCTTCCTTTAAATATCCTTCTCGTTGAGCAACTGTAGTCATTGGAATTGCTTCAACTGTTTTAATTTTAAAAGGTTCAATTTTTGTTTTCATTATATCCTCTGATATATAAATTTTGATTAATTATTTTTTTAAGTCTAACAAAATTACATAAATTTTATTATATTTCAAGAGAATTTAATATAATAATTAAGAAATTTATACATTAAATTAAAATATTTTAATAATTTATAAATTTATATTCAAGTATTTATTTAACTAAAAATTTGTTAACTTCGTTAGTGTAAATGATATTGAAATTGTTTTTATTAATAACAATAAAAAAAAATATAACTATATGAAAAAAACATTTTACATAAATATAAATAATAATTCCATAAGGAGTTCACTTTATTTCTGCATATTTCTTTTATTTTTCACAGCTTGTAATGATAATACCACCCTGCCAGATGATGATAATTTACAATTAAAAACATTAGTGGGTACTAAGTGGAAATTTATTGGATTTACCGAAGAATCCACGGGAAATATCTCAAAGATAGATTCAGAATATGATTGTAATAATTGTTTTACTTTAAAATTTGAAAACGATTCATTAATTGCAGGATTCACAACTGTTAATGATCTGCATATAATATATACGGCTAATTATAAAGAAAATGAACTTACTATATTTTCAGTTTTTGGTACTAAAGTGAATGAATCAGAGATAGGAAAAAAATATATAGATATATTTACAAATATGACTTACATTAAGCCCACTAAATATTTAGCGACAGAAAAGAATTTAAAAATTTTCTATGATAATAATAATAAATATTTAAATTATTACAGAATAAAGGATAATACTTTTAAATAAATTATATAAAAAAAGTATGAATATCTTTCATAATATTAATATTAATTAATTTTATAATAAAAAATCTAATCGAAACAATACAAGCTTAAATTCGTAATAAAAAAGATTAGATATTCCATAAAATCTAACAATATTTCTAATTAATAATGCAACAAAATTTTTATAAAATAAACTCTGGAGATTTGAATGTTAAATTCAAAATTTTTTCAAATCATAATAGGAGCTACTATTATGATTAGTGCAGTATTTTCTGCTAATTCTGCAGATTTTAAACCTATTAAATTCGAGAAAGAAACTCTCGATAATGGTCTAAATGTAATTTATTATCAAGATAAATCTGCACCAATTGTTTCTACTGTGATTCACTATAATGTTGGCTCGCATGATGAAGACATGGACAAAACTGGCTATGCACACTTTTTCGAGCATTTAATGTTTGAGGCTACTGACGACATACCTCGAGCTACAATCGATAAAAATGTACAAGCTGCTGGTGGCGAATTAAATGCTTATACAGCGTTTGACCAAACTGTATTCCATTTCACTCTTCCTTCAAATGAAATTAAATTAGCTCTTTGGATGGAATCTCAAAGGATGCGTAGACTTCATGTCGATAAAATTGGAGTAGAGACTCAAAGAGGTGTAGTAACTGAAGAATTAAAGATGCGTACTGTAAATCAACCTTATGGCACATTACTTTCTAAATTCTGTGCTGCAATGTTTCCCGGTTCAGGTTATTCATGGTCAGTAATTGGTAGCGAAGAACATATTAAGCGTGCTACTATTGAGAATTTCAAAAATTTTTATGATAATTTTTATCAACCAAATAACGCAACTTTAGTAGTCGCTGGAGACTTCGAATTAAATGAAGCTAAGCAATATGTGAGAGATTATTTCTTGCAATATCCAAAAGCTCAAGAACCTAAAAGACATGATTATGAATTACAACCTTTGACAAAAGAATATCGTGAAACAGTAATAGACGATAAAGCACCTATGACTGCACTCTTCATTGGTTATCCCGGTCCTACTATATATGACAAAGATTACTTTGCAGCATCTTTATTATCTGATATTTTATCTGCAGGTACAAGTTCTCGATTATATCAAAGATTAGTAAATAATGAACAAATTGCAGTTGAAGCTGCTTTCGCTCCATTTATTTTTAGAGGAGCTGGTGCATTTTTAGTTCAATCTGTTATGATGAGCGGTAAATCAACTGACCAAGCTGAAAAAGTAATTAAAGAAGAATTAGATAAATTAATTAAATTTGGCGTAACTGATGAAGAATTAGCAAAAGCAAAAAACATTAAAGAAACTCAGTTTGTATTCGGTAAAAAAGGTTTAATGGACATAGCTCAAGACTTAGCAAGATGCCAAGTATTCTACGGAGACCCAGGATTAATAAATTCTGAATTAGATAAATATATGAAGGTAACTAAGGAAGACATTATGAATGTAGCAAAAAAATATTTAAATACTGATAAAAAAGTAGTTTTAATATATAAACCTAAAGAAGCTTAATTTAAATTAATCAAACAACCTAACTAAATTTGAAAAAAGGAAAAAAATGAAGAAAATATTTTTATCATCAGTATTAACAATATTATTTGTATTAAATATGAATGTAATAGCTAAAGAAGACCCAAGAAAAAAGCCAGAAGCTCTACCTGCAAAAGAATTTAATTTCCCAAAATATGAGACTATTACGCTCGATAATGGATTAAAAGTTTTCATTGTAAATGATGACCAACAACCTACTGTAAATTTTAGAATTCTATTGAATGGTGGTTCTCTTGCTGATGGCAATAAATCAAGTGTATCAGATATTACTACTCAAATGCTAATAAAAGGTACTGCTAAATACTCAGCTTTAGATATTGCAAATAAATTAGATGGACTCGGATTAAGTCTTAATGTGTCAAGCTCAGCAGATTATTGCCAAGTATATGGGTCTGGGCTAAAAAAGCATTTACAAACATTGCTTGAAATAACAAATGAGTTACTTACTGCTCCTACCTTCCCACAAGATGAATTAGACAAATTAAAATCAATTAGCATCGCTGATGTAAAACAAATGAAAGCTCGTAGTTCATCTGTAGCTGCTGCAATTGGTAGAATTGCTCTATATGGAAGCGAACACCCTTATGCAAAAATGGCAAGCGAAGAAACTATTAATTCTTTACAAGTAAATGATTTAAAACAGTATTTTAAATCTAATTTCATTCCAAATAATGCTACAATGGTAATCACTGGTGATGTATCTGCTAAGAATATTAAAAAAGATTTAGAAAAATACTTCAGTAATTGGAAAAAAGGAACTAAAAACGAATTTGCTGTTCCTGAAATTAAACCAGAACCTGTTGGCGTATACTTTGTAAGTAGACCCGGTGCTGTACAATCTTCTATTAATGTAGTTACTCAAGGCGTACCTCGTAATCACCCAGATTATGATAAATTAAATTTCACATCTTCAATTATTGGTGCCGGATTTGCAGGTAGATTATTTAAAACACTTCGTGAGACTTATTCTTATACCTATACTCCATTTGGGTATATCACTTCTACTAAATTCACAAATAGATTTTCTTGTGGCGCTGATGTGCGAGGTGATGTAACTGATTCATCTATTATTGTAATAAATGATCAATTAGAGCTACTCACAAAGGAAATGCCGTCTGATGCAGAACTTAATTTACTTAAAAAATATGAAATTGGTCAGTATTTAATGGCGTTTTCAAGCAAAGATTATTCAGGTATGCTCATTCAGAATGCAGATTTTTATGGACTTAATATTAATGATATTAAGACTCAACACCTAAAAATTCAAAAATACACCCCAATTGATATGATGACTACTGCTAAAAAATATATGAATCCGCGAGGCTCATATATAGTTGTAGTTGGTGATCCAAAAATAAAACCATCATTAGAGAAATTTGGTAAAATTTATGAGTATAATACTGATTATTTACCAGAAACAGGTGCAAAAGCAAAAGCTGAAAAAATCGACCTTTCAGCAAATCAATTAATTGATAAATATGTTAATGCTATTGGTGGAAAAGATAAAATCAATTCTATTAATACAATAATTGCAACAGGAAAAATTGATTTCTCAATACAAGGGCAAACTCTACCCGGTTCTGTTGAGGAAAAAACTAAAGCTCCTAATAAAAAATATAGTATGATGGATCTTGGAATGATGCAAAATGTATATTGGTGTAATGGCACAAAAGCTTGGATGAAAGTAGGTAATACTACTAGTGAAGCTGAGCCTGATGATTTCGAAAAAATCAAAGCTCAATCAACAATTATGAGAGATGCGAACTTAATTAACTTAGGCTATAAAGTCGAAGTAATTGGTAAACAAAAAGATTGGATTGTTGCTAAAGTATCTAAAAACAAAGAAGAGCTTACTTATTTTTATGATGCTAAAACTTTCCTAATTGTTAAAAAGGAATGGGCTGAACCAATGCAAGATGGTATGCTACCTGTAACAGAAATTTACAGCGATTATAAAGATTTCGGTGGAGTAAAGTTCCCTACTACTGTAAAATTAGAAACAGCTATGTATAACTACACTCAGTCTCTGAAATATGAAATTAACTCACCAATTGATGATGCTGATTTTACTCCAAAGAATTAATACAGTTCTTTTTTAATAGAAAAAAATAGCCTCTAAAATATTCTTTTAGAGGCTTTTTTTTATTTCAGTAGGAACTTGTCTTGCTATTCTATTATTCCATCTTTCATTCGGATAATTCTCTGCGAGTGAGCTGCAATTTCATCGCTATGAGTAGCAATAATAAAAGTAATATTCATTTTTTTATGTAGAAGATCTAATATTTCAAGTATGTTTTGTGAATTTGCTCTATCTAAATTGCCAGTTGGTTCATCTGCAAAAACGATTTTGGGCTCATTGATTAATGCTCTTGCTATTGCGATTCTTTGCTGTTCGCCACCTGATAATTCAGTAGGCTTGTGAGTTTCTCTTAAATCTAAATTTACTAAATTAAGTAGTTCTTTAGCTTTTTCTTTGGCAATTTTATTTGAATCTCCTGCAATCAAAGCAGGTAGCATAATATTTTCAATTGCAGTAAATTCAGGCAGTAAATGATGAAATTGAAATACAAATCCAATAAATTTATTTCTAAAATTAGACAATTCTTTATTATTCATTGAATTATAATCATAATACACTCCATTATGTTCTATTATAACATCACCAGAATCAGGAGAATCAATTCCTCCTAAAATATGCAATAAAGTTGATTTTCCAGCACCAGAAGGACCAATAATACTAATAAAATCACTTTCTTGAATGTCAATTGATACACCCTTTAATACGAGCGTAACATTTTGCATTTTAGTATAGCTTTTTATAATATTATCAGCTTTTAAGTGCATATTATTTAGATTTATTGAAAATAATTATATTATACGATACTTAATCCTTGATTAAGCAATTCTGCTCTTTCAGCAATTTTCAAATTCTCAATAACCGGCATTAAGCCACCATCAATTACTTCTCGTAGTGGGTAATTCTTTGCTTCTCCCTCTAATCTGTGATCTGTGACTCTATTTTGAGGATAATTATAAGTTCTAATTTTTTCTGATCTATCTCCGGATCTAACCATAGATTTTCTATTTGAGGCTAATTCATCTTGTTGTTTTTTTAATTCCAATTCATATAGTCTTGACCTCAATACTTTCATTGCTTTTTCTCTGTTTTTAAGTTGAGAGCGCTCATCTTGGCAGCTAACAACTATTCCAGTAGGAATATGTGTCATTCTTACAGCAGTTTCAACTTTATTTACGTTTTGACCACCTTTTCCACCGGATCTAAAAATATCAATTTTTAAATCATTTTCATTTATATCAATATCGATATCTTCAGCTTCTGGTAATACAGCTACAGTAACTGCTGAAGTATGTAATCTTCCGCTAGCTTCTGTATCCGGTACTCTTTGCACACGATGCACTCCGCTTTCAAACTTTAGAGTACCAAAGACATCATCGCCACTCATAGAGAAAATAATTTCTTTAAAGCCACCTCTTTCACTTTCATTGAAATCAATTACTTCGATTTTAAATCTATTAATTTCTGCAAACCTGCTGTACAT
The DNA here is from genome assembly GCA_937875295.1 of uncultured bacterium. Classification (GTDB taxonomy): domain Bacteria; phylum Bacteroidota; class Ignavibacteria; order Kapaibacteriales; family UBA2268; genus CALLXS01. The sequence continues at coordinate 11,073 of CALLXS010000082.1, forward strand.
TCTATATAAATCACCACAGAATAGTCCAGCTTCATCGCCACCAGTACCAGCTCGCATTTCAACAATACAGTTTTTTAAGTCATTCGGATCTGTCGGGATAAGCAATATTTTCAAATCTTCTTCCATTTGCTTTATAGATTCTTGAAGAATATTAATTTCTTCGTATGCTAATTCCTTAAGTTCTTGATCGATGCCTGCAGAGGACACCATTTCTCGAGCAGAATCTAAATCATCACACATTTTGATATATTTTCGAGCAGCTTCAGCTATTGGAGCAAGCTGTTTATTTTCGCGATTAGTTTCTTTTAGCTTTTTAATATCATTTACTAAATTTGGGTCATTAAGTTGATTTTGAATAAATTCTACGCGCTCAAGAATAGCTTCAAGTTTCTCTTTCACTTAGGAAATCCTTAGATTTGATTAATTTAACATTTTACAGAACTACAAAATTACTATATTTTATCGAAATAATTTTTACTTTTTATATAATAGCATTAAGAATTATATATTACTTAATAATTAAATCGTAAAATAAATACTCTTTTAATTCTATTCTCCAATTATTTTTACTAATATTCTCTTTGGTCGCATTCCGTCAAATTCGCCATAGAAAATTTGTTCCCACGTGCCAAAATCCAATTTCCCATTTGTTAGAGCTACTACAACTTCACGCCCCATAATTTGCCGTTTTAAATGAGCATCAGCATTATCTTCATAACCATTATGACGATATTGACTATGTGGCTTTTCAGGAGCTATTTTTTCTAACCATACCTCAAAATCATTATGTAGACCAGCTTCGTCATCATTAATAAATATTGAAGAAGTTATATGCATTGGGTTTACTAAAACTAATCCTTCTTTAATTCCACTTTCATTGATACATTTTTCAACTTCATGTGTTATATTTAAATATGCTCTTCTTGTTTTAGTATGAAAAGTAATTTCTTTTCTATAGCTTTTCATTATTTCTTATCCTTATCTTTGTTGTCATATTCTAAATTAAAAATATCTAAGAAAAATCTAAAACTATCATTTCTTTCCTCAGCTGTAGAATAATTAAATACCTTTAGCAATTCAAACATAAAATCAATCCTACTTCTATATGTCTGGTGGCAAATTGCATTAAAATCTTCTTTAGTGATATCATTTGTCGTGCTTGGGACTCGGATATTTAAAATAGATGACATTTCATTTGTACAACCTGCTAAGTACCAACTTTCTATTTCTTTAATTACGATTGCAATTTTATTATTATCTAAATTACCAAATTTATGGCGGATTACTTGCTTTTTACCTTTTACAGAGTCGAGCATATCAATATCGGCAGTGAAAATATAATCATAATCTAGTGTAATTATGCTTTGCAAAAATAACTCTACTTTTTGGTGCTTCCATTGAGCATATTTAAATATTTCTACATCACTATAATGCTTTAGAAATAGAGGAAGGATAATTTTTCTGAAAAATAGTTCATCATCGTTACCTTCCACAAATATGTATAATTTATTATATTTCATATCCTAATAAATTTAAATAGAAAAATCATTGATAAATCTTTGATTTAATAATATTATGCGAGTGCAAAAAATGTAAAAAAGATACCTTTAGCACTCCAAAGCCATATTTCATGCTGCGAGTAAAATTAATGGAAGATGCATCTCTAAAATATTTAGTTGGGCATGTTATTTCTGCTATTTCATACTTTGCCATAAATAATTGAGATAAAACTTGATTATCAAAAATAAAATCATCTGAATTATTATTATAACAAATTTTCTTCAAAGCATTAGCTGAATATGCTCTATACCCTGTATGATATTCACTCAATTTTTGATTGATTAATAAATTTTGTGAAAAAGTCAGGAATCTATTTGCAATATATTTATATAAAGGCATTCCTCCACGCAAAGCACCTTTTCCAAGAATTCTTGAACCTAATACAACATCATACACTTCATCAGCTATTATGCTTACCATTGGTAATATTAATTTTGGTGTGTATTGATAATCAGGATGAAGCATTATAACTATATCTGCGTTTAATTCTAGTGCTTTATTATAGCAAGATTTTTGATTACCGCCATAACCCAAATTGTGTTTATGTACAATTATATGCTTTTTACCCATTTTTTTAGCAACATCTACAGTATTATCTTTGCTAGCATCATCGACTAAAACAACTTCATCGACAATATTTAATGGAATTTCGTTATAAGTAACTTCTAAAGTCTTAGCAGCATTATAAGCTGGCAATACTACAATTATTTTTTTATCTTTAAACATTAATTTAATTTAGCTCTATTAATTCCTCTATTTGCTAATTCTGTTGTTTTTCCGAAATGATTTAATAAAAGAACTTAAATTGGGTGATCCTTTTTTAGAAATTGAATCGCTTACTAAGCGAAGATCTTCGACAGTATAAATAGCATGAGGATTATATTCTTTAATGATTGAGACTACTTCTGGAATTTGAGTGCGCTGAGTAACTAAAAACATAATTTTTACATTATCTGCTAATGTGCCTTTAGCATCGACAGAGGTAATTGAATAATTTTTCTTGAACAAAAATTCATTTAATTTTGAGGCATCATAGCGAGTAATTATCCTTACAATCACTTGCCCCATTGCTAATTTATTTTCTAATACTATCCCAATATATGTACCAGTAGCAAAGCCCAACCCCCAAAATAAATAATAAAATGAATTATTTAAATTTTTCATTATTTGGGAAATAGCTACTATCCATACAATTGATTCTACAAATCCGAGTACAGCAGCTAAAGTGCGAAATCCTTTTCCTAAGAAAATAATTCTTAATGTACTTATGCTTACATCAATAATTCTTGCACAGAAAATCAATAAAGGGATTAACACCCACGTTACAATGTCTTCGCTAAAAATTGAGGTTAAATCCATATTATTTTTTATTATTTTTTTTATTTGGAATTATCAAAATACTCTATCCCATTTACCCAAATACTTTCTGACTCAATAATTTCATCTTCTTGCAATAGATCCTTATCGCTATTTTGGATAATTACTTTAATATTAGGATTATCTTGCTTTAATGAAGAAATAAAACCTTCGTAATTAATTATATTTACTGGATCTATAGCGATGCGAGCCTTAAAACTTTGTGAAGATAAAAGCACATAATCTACTTGGTCTTCCTCATTAAGCACTACTTCATTTGATTTTAATTTAAATTCAATTGTAGTTTGGTCTAATGAACTAAGAGCTTCTTTCCCCCCACCAAAGAATAATATCCCGATTACAATCACTGCCATTGCAGCAACTATATAATATACTTTTGGGATTTTTTTAAATATTTCAGTATCCATTATTTAATTATTATATTATTACAAAGAATTTGTTATATAATTTTTGATTTTAATATCCATATAATACGGTCTCGCATCCGCATATTTTCTCTACAGTTGCTCGCTCTTCCTCAGCTTTGTCTCGCGATTTATAATTTCCTATAATAACTGCAAACATTTTCTTGCCGTCAATATCTTTCTCAACAATTTTATTTTTTAATCTCTTCTTTTGGAATTTATCGCATTCTGATTTTGCACTTTCTAGAGTAGAAAATACTCCGACTTGCAATGCCCATCGCAACTTTTTTTCATCCTTATTTTGATCGTTTTTTACTATTAAACTTGGTTCTTTCACAGTGATTTTTTTGCTATCTACAGTGCTTTGTGTCTCAGAATTTGCGATTTTTGGTTTTTTAGTATCTTCAGATATTTTGACTTGATTATCTTTTTTAATTTCATTCGGATTTACTAACTTTTCTTTTATTTTGTCATTCTTAATATCCGAACTTGGATTTTCGCGGTTATACATTAATGATATATAAACAACATCTTTAGCTGCAGGTAAATATTCAGAAAGCGGTTGGAAAGTTTTAAACTGTTCTAAAGCTTTTACTGCTGATATAGTATCACCTTTAATTGCATAGTATTGCACTAACCTCCAATAGGCATCGTCAGACCATTCGGACTTAGTAAATTCATTTAGTATTTTTCTATACAAGGAAATTGCTTGATCAGCATCAGAAGTGAGTGTAGCCTGCAAAAAAACAATTCCTGGATCGACAGGATATTTATTTAATAAATCGTCTAAAGTAGATTGAGCTTCTGTAATTTTCCCTGAAGCTACGTTTCTTAAAGCTTCTCGTACTTGTTTATTTTGTGCTGATAATGAATTTAAAGCAAAGAATAAACAGATAAACAATATCAATAATTTGTTAAAATATTTCATAATCATTCCATATATTTTTTATATTTTCTTGCAAAATTATATTATTTCTTTATATAATCAATTCTTTTAAAAACAAAATAAATTGAATTATATTGTAAAAATGTGGAAAAATGGAAACAAAAACACCCCAAAATCTGTTTTTGAGGTGCTTTCGACATTATTATTATATAAAATTTCTATTAATTTACTTCTATTAAAAATTATCAATTTTTAATAATAAATCCATTATTTATCTGCATCACCCATAATTGGGTCAAGAGAAGCAAGGCAAGCAACAAGATCACTGATCATTACACCTTCAGAAATAAAAGGCATAGCTTGCAAATTAGCTGAAGATGGAGAACGAATTTTCAATTTCCACGGATAGCCAGTTCCATCGGATACAATGAAAAATCCCATTTCACCTTTAGGTCCCTCGATTGCAGTATAAGTTTCTCCGGGCTCTGGGATTGCTCCATCATATACGAGCATAAAGTCGTGTATAAGCTCTTCCATTTTAGTATATACTTTCTTTTTTCGAGGTAGAGATTTCTTAGGTGCGTGTAATATAATTGGACCTGAAGGCATATTTTCAATTGTAGCATTTATGATTTTATGGCTTTCATACATTTCCATTACCCTTATCATATACCTTGCCCAACAATCACCTTCGTTTAATGTTATAACATCAAAATCTAATTTATCATACACTAAATATGGATTATCTCTTCTTAAATCACGAGTAGATCCGCTTGCACGTAGAGATGCACCTGTAACACCTAAACTTATCGCTTTTTCTTTGCTCATATAGCCTAATCCAGCTACTCTATCAATGAAAATTCTATTTCTATCGACTAATTTCCTCATATTTCCTAATTTTTCAGGAAATTCTTTTAACCAATCTCTAATTTTCTGTATAGCTTCTGGCGAAATATCCTGCATAACCCCACCAATACGAGTGTAGCTAGTAGTGAATCTTGCGCCACAAATTAATTCAAATATATCATATAATTTTTCTCTCTCTACCATTGCCCAAAGCATTATTGTAAATGCACCGAGATCAAGACAGAAAGACCCAATCGCTAATAAATGAGAAGAAATTCTAGCTAATTCGCTTACCATTACGCGAATCCACTGAGCTCTCTCAGGTGCTTCTATTCCAAAAGCATTTTCAATAGCTAATGCTATTCCAGTATTATTCGAAGTAGGAGAAGCATAATCTAACCTATCTGTGAAAGGAATAAATTCTTGATAATGCATATTCTCAGCTAATTTCTCGTAACCGCGATGCAAATAACCAAGTTCTGGTACAACTTTAATAACAGTCTCTCCATCGAGTCTAAGCACCATCCTAAGCACACCGTGAGTAGAAGGGTGCTGAGGACCCATATTAAGAATATATTCGCTTTCTAACTCGTCGGAGATTTCAGCAGATGAATTTCTTTTATTTAAGTCCTTAAGTATCTTGCTGTCTCGAATTTTACTTATTTTAAGGATTTCTGCTTCAGATTGAATATTTTTTGAAGTAGCCATATTTATCTTAAATTAAAATTAATATCAAAAATTTATATAGTAATTATTTTAATTATAATATTACCAATTATTAGATTAGCAAAAATATAAAATTATTGTTGAATAATAAAATTATTGCATTTACTTTTTCAAAAAAAGAAAGATAATTCAGAATTTTTCAAAAAATTCAAATATAATTAATATTAATAAATACTATTTTTTACCAACTTGATTTCTTTGAAATAATGCTTTATTATCCATTATATATTCTACAGTCGACCACACAGTAAGCAAGACTATAAAAAATAAAAATATATTTGGAATATTATCTTGAGTTAATGAAAGCAAGATATTAGATTGATTTTTTGCATCATAAATCATAATAAGCAAAATCACCGATAAATATAACATTTGAATTAATGTTTTCACTTTTGCTGTTTTTGAGGTTTTAATCGGAGCTTTCATTCTATCGCCTACTACTCTCATATATGTAGTGAAAATATCTCGCAACAAAATTATTGCTACCATCCATATATTTGCAACTTTTAAATATACTAAAACAATAAAAACTGCTAATGTAAGGAATTTATCAGCCAATGGATCAAAAAATCTCCCCCAGCTACTCGTCAAATTCATCTTTCTTGCTATCCAACCGTCAAGAAAATCAGAAAAAGCTCCAATAAAGAATAAAATTGCACCAATAATTATTGAATTATTATTTTGAGAAATTAATAAAACAAAAATTACAGGCGAAATTAATACTCTAAATAAGCTAATTATATTTGGTAAATTAAAAGTCATTTATATAAAATAATTGGTATTTATCTAAAATCGATTAAAAATTTATTTACATTAACTACAAGACATCAATTTTATTATTTTCTTTTAGTTCTTGCACACATTTTTTAACATCTTGTACTCTATCTTTTGGGCTAATCAATATGGCATCATCTGTGATTACAACAACAAAATCCTCAATCCCAATAGCACCTAAAGTGATTTTGCTATTAGATTTATTTACAATTATTGTATTTTTGCAATCAACTAATGCAACGCTACCCTCAATAATATTTCCAACATTATTTTTTTCCTTTACCCTATCAATAGCATCCCACGCTCCTACATCATCCCATAGAAATTTTGCATTAGCTGTATAAATATTATCATATTTTTCCATTAATCCATAATCTATTGATATATCTGGAAATTTTTCAAAAATTGGAGCTATCTTATTAAAAGCACTATTTATAATAATATCAGTATTATTTAAGTATAATTGGCTAATTTGATTAATTTTAGAGCCAACTTCTGGCAAATATTTTTCCATTCCTTTTATAAAAGTATCCAATCTAAAGAAAAACATACCGCTATTCCATAGATGTAAACCAGATTCAGCATAAATTTTAGCTGTTTCTAAATTAGGTTTTTCGCGGAAAGCTTTTACTTTTTTTATCTCAATTTTATTTTCGGAATTAAATTTCTCATTTATTTCTACATAGCCATATCCAGTTTCAGGTCTTGTTGGTTTAATTCCTATAGTGCAAATGGCTTCATTTTGCTCCACAAAACTTAATATACTATTAATTGTTTCCTGAAATCCATTTAACGGAGATATATCTTGATCTGCTGTCAGCACAGAGACAGAAATTTCATTTTCAGCAAATTTACCTCTATATTTTGCAGAAATAAACCCAGCAGCTAAAGCTAAGCAAGGAGCTGTATTTCGTTTGTAAGGTTCTGCAATTATATTTTCTTTTGGTAATTTAGGAAGAGAATTTCTAATTGGCTCAAGTAGAACTTCACTTGTTACTATAAAAATATCTTCATAATCTATCACTCCTTCGACTCTCTGAATAGCTTCTTCGAGCATAGTTTTTTCAGATAATAGATTTAATAGTTGTTTTGGTTTATTTTTTCTACTTAGAGGCCAGAATCTTTCACCGCTGCCTCCAGCCATAATCACTACAGTTCTTTTCATTATATTTTTATTATTATCAAATTATTCTAAAATGGTTATTTTCTCAATATAGTAATTATATTTATTTTGCACTAATAAATAGTAGTTACCAACATTTAAATTTCCTAAGTCAATTTGGAATTCATTTATACCTGAAGTTAATAATTTATCATCATATATACCTTTTATGAATCTACCGAGATTATCATAAATTGAAAAATCAAAAATAGCATCATTTTCTAAAGATAATTTTATATTTATTTCCCTTTTTTTAGTTGGATTAGGATATGTGATTAATTTTTTAGCAAATTGAGTTCCCTCTACTAATGAAATTTTATCAAGATAGTTTTTTGCATTCTCAGCTATTTCAACGAATTTAGCAGGATCATGATTTACCATTACAGCAAAAGCAATTTTTGTTTCCTCGCCAGCTTTTAGAGAAAATGGTCCAGCTCCTATTACTTCAGAGATGTCACCAATATCTTCAGCTTGATACTTTTGAATTCCTCCACTTATTGATTGTATTTTCTCAAGATCGGTAAAACCATCATGTATTCCAAAACTATTAGATGAATTTAAAATTGGATAATAGTTAATTCCTAAAGATGAAATTAATTTGCTTCCTGTATAAATTGCACCAACGTTAGGTGATGCTGCCCCAATATATGAGAAATCGTATTCTAAATTATAATTACCATTGCTTGAGTGAGTATTTAAATCATTATCCCAATCAAAGAATAAACCGAGATACAGAGAATCATAATCTCTTGTATCATTATTTTTGATATTGTATTCGCTTATAATATAATCCAAATCTTCTGGAGTCTTATAAAAATAAACGTTCTGCGAAATAGTATAATCATCACTTGAATTTAAAACCTCTTCCAATGATGCAGTTTTTAAATTTTTTACTAAATTTACATCTTTAGTCCTATATTTAGATGTAATTAATGAATAATTTTGAAATTCAAATCGTTTAGCTCTTTCTTGAATTATAAAATCATCTGAATGCACTCCATTTTCTGTGCGAGCCATATCCCATAAATTGAATAATGAAACTGAATCACCAAATTTACGACCTAGAATAATTGCCCCCTCAAAGAGCTGATTATCGCTGTCTCCGTAGTAAAATCCTATGCCTTGCTTATTAGTCGGGAAATCACTAAATCCGATATTTCCTTTGCTGTTAATAGTAGTAGCAATTTTAGAGGCATGATGATTAATATAAGATTGATTTAACCGAATTGAAGCTATTTTATAACTTATCACAGAGTCTTTATGAGTAATAGTTATTAAGAATTTCAATTCAAAATCTAATGGGATATCATCAATAAATTCACTATAAAATACTTTTTTTAAAGAAATTGATTCTTTAGAAGCGATTTTATCAATTAAAAAATTAGTGCTATCATTACTAAGAGCCCTAATAGAAAGAGAATCTATTGGTACTATTGTAATATTTACATTTTCAAGCTCATTGAAATAATTCTTTACTTCAAGATCAATATTTAATGAATCTCCTTTTTTTACATTAAATGTATCTGTACAGAAAATATTATATTTATCTACATAAATGTAAACCGGATCAGTCTCTTGTACTGCTTTAAGGACATCAACAATACCTTCACCTAAATAACCTTTAAATGCTGGACTTAAATCATAAATTGACTTGTTAGCAGCTGCTTGCAAATGTCTTTTAATTTCATCAGGAGTATATTCTGGATGTTTAAGGGCTAATAAAGCAGCACATCCTGCTACAATTGGAGATGCCATTGAAGTTCCAGACATATTACTATATTCATTATTTGGAATAGTAGCAAAAATATCAACTCCGGGAGCGCTAATTCCGACACTTTCTCCATAATTTGTAAATCCAGCAGGACGATTGCTCATTGAAAGAGCCGAAACACATAAATGACTAGGATAAGCACCCGGATAAAATATTGCACTTGAGGATTCATTTCCTGCTGCACATACTACTAAGCAATTATATTGAGATACAAGATCTAAAATTAGTCTCTCACTTTCAGAGATTGAAGGCGATCCCCAAGAGCAATTTATAATCTTTGCACCCATTTTTGCAGCATATAAAATACCTTGGTAAGCATTTACGGTATTTGTACTCCAGCTTTGGTCAGGAGAAATTTTCACAGGTATCAATTTCACATTTTTGCCTACTCCAGCAATTCCAATTATATTGTTTGAAATTGCTCCGACTGTACCACCTACATGAGTACCATGCGGATTTCCTGGAGATGGATCGCTATCTCCTAAGGAGTCACTATTAAAATGCAAAAAGTCCCACCCACAAAAGTCATCGATGAAGCCATTATTATCATCGTCTATTTTGTTTTTACTTTTATCGTTTCCATTATTATCGATACCAATCTCGCCATAATTGATAAATAAATTATCCTTAAGGTCTTCGTGAAGTAAATCGATTCCTGTGTCGACAATACCTACAATTATTGAATCATCAGAATCAACTAAATCATAAGCTTTTAGTGCATTTGTAATGCTCAAATAATACTGTTTTTGCCAAAGTGAATCATTTGGAGTATAGGTAAATTTATTTATTGGAATTGCCTCAGCAAGCTCAATGAAATTTAAAGATTTTAAATTTTCGGAGAAAATTAAAGGATTAAAATTATCTTTATATTCAAGCACATAAGTACGAGATAGTTTATCAAGAGTAGGATTGAAATATTGGAAATCATTTTCGTTATATTTATAATTTGAATTTGGTTTAAGCAACTCGTCGCTTACAAATCTATAAATTTTACTATTTTTTGTAAGAGCATCTATTTCTTTAATTCCCTTATTTTCTTTTAAGTATTTTAATTCATTTGAATCAGTTTTAATTCTTATTAATACTTTATTCTCTTCGAAATTACCGAAAGCAACAGAAATGCCCGATAAAAGAAGTAGAATAATAAATATATATTTATTCATCATATTATTTGTATTATTATTTTTTGTGTTATGTGTTAATGACAATTAAGATTTTACAAAAATATTCAAAAAAAACAATTATATACATAAAATTTCGTATTATTTTTTGTATTTTGTTTTTTCTAAATTGATAAAACGATATTTTTTGACTTTCATTAATTTTAATATTACAAAAAAGAAGTTAATATAAACCTTTATTTTAAATACAATTACGAGAACAATAAAAATGAAATTTGCAGTAATGACTGGTGGTGGCGATGGTCCTGGAATGAACGCATTTATTAGAGCTGTCGTGCGTGCTGCCAAAAATTTAAAATCTACTACCTCTGTGTGGGGTGTGATTGATGGTTGGAAGGGATTGATTGAAAATGATTTCAAAATAATTACTCCAAAAGATACACGAGGAATGGCAAAAGTCGGTGGTTCGTTTCTTGGAACATTGAGAGTACCAGAATTAGCAACTGATGTTGATTTGCAACGTACTATTGCCGTGAATTTGCATGATAATTTAATTGATTATTTATTTATAATGGGTGGTAATGGTAGCTTAAAAGCAGCAAACACCATTAACGAAATAATCAAAAAAGAAGGCTTATCCACTAAAATTCTTTGCACTGCCGGCTCAATTGATAATGATGTAGCCAATAAATATGGGTATTCTATAGGATTTTATAGTGCCATTGAAAAGAGCTTAGAAATGCTTGAATGGATTCGCGATACTGCTAGTGCTCATAGAAGAGTATACATAGTAAGGTCAATGGGAAGAGACTCCGGTCATTTGCCATATTTTGCCGGAGTCGCATCTGGTGCAGAATATGCGATAATGCCAAATGAAGATGTTGATTTCGAGAAATTAGCTACTATGATAGACGAGCGAGATAGAGATTCTCGAATAATTGTTTCAGAAGGATATGAAAAAACTGAAGAAGAAGTACGCAAAGTCCTTGAAGATATTTTCAACAAAAGACATATTTCTCATGAAATTCGCACAGTAGATATGAGCTATTTCCAGAGAGGTGGCACTGCTGCTGCTAAAGATATTCTACTCTCTAGTTGGTTAGCTTATAAAATGGTTGTCGATGCATATAATAAATGCGAAAGCCAATTTTATAATGCTTTTAATATAGCTCAAGAACCTACAAGATTACCTCTCTATGATGCAATTAAAGATGAAAATAACGAAATGGGAATAAGCGAAGAATTAATTAAATTTGCTCAGGCGATGAAATAAATTAGTATAATAAAATTTACATCATAAAATAGATATATTCATAATGAAAAAAATAGATGAAGTTATTGATGAATTGCTTGAAATAATACATGATATCAAAGAGCAACTTTTTGGTTTCGGTTACGAAGATTTTCGCACAAATCGCAAATTAAAAATAGATATAACAGATAAAATATTAAATTTAATTGATATATATGATTCAAATATTAATAATTTTAATGATATTATTCCGGCTGAAAATAAAAATGAAATTGAGAATATTAAAAATCAATTATTAAAAAATGAGGCTGGTATCGATACACAATTATTATGGAATATCTGCAAAATGAATCTAAATAAATATGAAAAAGGTATTTTAAAATATAAAAAAGATGAAATATCCTTAAATTAATGTCTTAAATAGCTATATTTCATTAGTTTACTTTACTATTGGTATAATAATTGATTAAATTTACAAGGTATAATTATATTAACTTATAATTATACCTTTAGTTGTATTTGTTTTCAATAATTATAGTGAATTATGGCTGAACAAGAAGTAGATTTATCCTCAAAGGATATTAAAGACGCTGATATTTGGATAGAACGTGGCGATGGGTTCTTCAAAGCTGAGGAATGGCAAGAAGCTATTAAACTTTATGATAAAGCTCTAGAACTTAATCCACGCCATCAATTTGCATATTTTAAGCGTGGTAGCTCATACCTAAATATTGAAGATTATGAAAATGCTCTTTCAGACTTTAATATGGCAATTATGATTAATCCAAATTTTTCATTTGCTTATTTTAAGCGTGGATTAATATATGCAGAGATGAAATATCATAAAAAAGCTATAATTGACTTTACAAAGGCAATTGAAAATAATAAAGATTTCGTCTTCGCTTATTATCGCAGAGGATATTCATACTATATCACAAGAAAATTAGATAATGCAATTGAAGAATTCGATAAGACAATAGAGCTAAATCCTTCATATTTGCTTGCATATTTCTATCGAGGGAATGCATATTATGAAAAGGGATTATACGAAGAATCTATTAGAGATTATAACAAAGTAACAGAGATAGATCCACAATACGAAAAAGTTTATGTCGCAAGAGGAATTGCATTAATTTCAATAAAACAATATAACGAAGCTATTAAAGATTTTAATGTTGCAATCCAGATGGATCCCAATAATATGCTTGCATATAACTACCGCGGAATTATCCTAATTAAAAATAAAAAATATCAAGAAGCAATTAATGATTTTGAAAAGGTTTTATCTGTTGATCCAAATAATATTGATGCAAATAATAATATTGGTATAGCATATTTCTCATCCAAAAATTTCAAAAGTGCTATCCAAGCATATACTAAGTCAATTTCAATAATGCCGGAAAGTTATAATCTTTATTATAATCGTGCAATGGCATATTCATTATTAAAACAAAATGAAGAAGCAATTATCGATTTTAATAAAGTAATTGAATTAAAGCCTCATTTAGCAGTAGGTTATCTCGGAAAAGCAAATTCATTATCTGAATTAGGATTACACAAAGAAGCATTTAATTTCTATAGCAAAGCTCTTACAATTAATCCAAAACTACTACAAGCATATATAGGTAGAGCAAATGTATATATGAAAACAAAGCATTTCCGAAAAGCACAAGAGGATTTTACTTTAGCTATTGAAATTAACCCAAGCTATGCTCAGACTTACTTAAATAGAGGAATTGCATTTAAAGCTGAAAAACGTTTTGAATCAGCAGCAGAGGATTTTAATAAATTCCTTTTGCTCTATAATCGTAAAGATAAATTAAGTCTGCAAGTAAAGGGTTGGATAAATAAAATGGGATATACGACATCGAAATAAATAAATTGCTGAGTTAATATATTCATATTAATATTTTCTAAAAATAAAAAAATAATAATAGAAATATTTGATTTTTATCAATATTACTATTATTTTTTCGTTTATGTATACTTATAATATTAAATATAAATATACTAATTATGCAAAAAGAAACGTATAATATTTACAGCAACATTTTAAGCCAAAATTTAGAAATTCAATTCTATGGCCATTATGGTTATGCTATTATAATGTTTCCTGCTCTTTCGGATTCTGCATCAAATTATGAACAAAACGGTACAATAGAGGCTATCTCTGATTTTCTAAATAAAGGAAAATGCCGTATATTTTCTGTACCTTCTATAAATAATGAAATTTGGTTTTCCGATAAATATACCTCTGAAGAAAAATCAAAATTATTTAATGATTATAATAATTTTATTTGTGAAGAATTTGTCCCATTAATATATGCCAAATGCAATGGTCCAGTTCCAATTATCACTTGTGGAGCAAGCATTGGTGGGCTTTTAGCAGCAAATCAGTATTTCCGCAGACCCGATAATTTTTATGGTATGATTTCAATGAGTGGATTTTTTAATTTGCAATATCTAAGCAAAGAATATTTTGACGAAAATTGCTATTTTAATTCCCCCGAACATTACCTACCAAATCTTAATGATAGCTTTTGGTTATCTTATTTGCTTAGCAAACATCATGTATATTTATATAGCGGAAGTGGATCAAATGAATTCCCACATAATACTCAGAATTTTAGCAATTTATTAAACTCTAAGAATATTTCCAATACAAGCGAAATATGGGGTAATGAATTTGATCATAATTTCGATTCATGGAATAAAATGCTATTCCACATTTTAAATACAAAATTATAAACTCAAATATCTTCATTATTTAATTTAATCGAAGATATTTTTTTGAAATTAATATTTTTTAATAGATAAAAAAGGACATTTAAATGAAAACTAAACTAGCAATTAATGGATTCGGTAGAATCGGAAGAATGGTATTCCGAATCGCGATGCAACATAAAGACCTATTCGAATTTACTGGTATCAATGATCTAACTGATACAAAAACTTTAGCACACCTTCTTAAATATGATTCAGTGCATGGAAAATATCCTGGCGAAATTAAAGTAGTTGACAATAAAATCATAGTAGATGGTATAGAAGTACCTGTGTCTGCTGAAAAAGAAATTGAAAATATTCCATGGAAAGATAATGTGGACATAGTTCTAGAATGTACTGGAGTTTATACTTCAAAAGCAGCTTTGGAACGCCATTTATCAAATGGTGCTAGGAAAGTAGTGCTTTCTGCTCCTGCTAAAGACGAACTCGATGCTACAATCGTTATGGGTGTAAATGATGAAATTTTAACAGGGCAAGAAAGAACTCTCTCGAATGCATCTTGTACTACAAATTGCTTAGCTCCAATGGTCAAAATATTAAATGATAGATTCGGCATTGAATCTGGGCTTATGGTTACTATTCACGCTTATACTAACGACCAAAGAATTTTAGACCTACCTCATAAAGATTTAAGAAGAGCAAGAACTGCAGCAGTAAATACAATCCCAACTTCAACTGGAGCTGCTAAAGCTGTTGGCGTAGTTATTCCAGAAATGAAAGGCAAATTAAATGGTTATGCTGTTAGAGTACCTATACCTGATGGATCATTAACTGATTTTTCATGCTTGCTTAAATCTGACGCTACTAAAGAGCAAATCAATTCTGTAATGAAAGAAGCATCTGAAACACAATTAAAGGGTATTTTAGAATATTCCGAAGAACCAATCGTATCCTCAGATATTATTGGTAATCCTCATTCTGTAATATTTGATTCACTCCTCACAGATGTACAAGGCAAGATGGTAAAAATCGTAGGATGGTATGATAATGAATTCGGATATTCAAATCGCTTAGCTGATTTAATTTTGAAATTAAGAGAACAATTATAATTATAAATTCAAATAAAAATGATTTAGACAAATTATTTTTATTAATAAGTCTAAATCAAAAAATTATTTTTTCAACCAATGGGTAATTCTATTGGTTGATTTTTTTATAATTGAATAATATTATGTTTGATAGCATAACTCAAGATTTCAATTGTAGTGCGTACATTGAATTTCTCTTGAATATTTTTTTTGTGTGACTCCACTGTGCGAGGGCTTATGCAGAGTTTGTCAGCTATTTCTTTTGTCGTTAATCCCTCAGCTATAAGCAATATCACTTCTTTTTCTCTATTTGAAATATTTTTACTTTCTTCCTCTTTGCCTGATATTTTATCAAAATAACTTTGATAAATAATATGCGAAATATTATTACCAAAATAAGGCACTCCATCATAAATTGAGTTAATTGCTTTTAGTAATTCGACTTTTGAAGTATCTTTATTTAGGTATCCGAAAGCACCTTTATTAACTGCATCTAAGATTATATTTTTCTCATATCGTGAGCTTAGCATTAAGATTTTGAGTCCTTCATTTTTCTTTAATAGATCTTCTATTAAATCATTTCCCAATTGATTATTCAAATTTACATCTAAAAGTAAAATATCGGGAGTCTCAATGCTCATTTTTTCCTGTAATTCTTCTATTGTCCCTGCTTCAATTATTAATTTATAATTATTTTCACTAATAAAAATTGCTTTTATTCCTTCGCGAACTATTTTATGGTCGTCCAAAATAGCTATTTTAATTAAATCGGTATTTGATATTTCCATAATAATCTCAGATATTATTAAAATTTTAAGATCCGCAATTTAATAAAAATATTTCTATTAATTCTTATATGGCAAAAGAATACTAAAAGTTATATTATCAGAAGTTGCACTTTCGACAATAATACTACCATTATTTAATTTAATTAATTCATTAGCTATATCTAATCCCATACCTTTGCTTCCAATAAAAACTTGGTTAGTTTCATTATTTGAATTATTTTTATGTTTAAATAATTTTTCAACTCCTTCTACACAAGCTCCATTATGGCACTTATTTTTAATAGATATTATAGAATTAATATCATCAAAAGTTGTCGAAATAAATACAGTTGATTTAACATCACCATATTTAAGTGAATTAGTAAGCAAATTTCTGAAAGCAGTCTTGAACATTTCTATATCTGCATATGCCTTAATATCATTGGTATATCTCTTTTCAAAAACTATTTTACGCTCCTGAGCTAAATTACTATTAAAAGTAATTATTTTATCTAATTCAGAATTAATATCAAAAACTACTTTTGTAGTTTTTAATTTGCCTAAATTTGCCATTGCCCATTCAAGCAAATTCTTTAGAAATATATTTAGGTCAATTGCAGCATCTTTCATACTTTTGATGAAGTATTTGAGAGATTCCTTATCAATGGTTTCAAAGGAATTATCTAAAGATTCTGTAATCATTTGAAAAGAAGAAATTGGTGAGCGTAAATCGTGAGCAATAATAGAAAAGAATTTATCTTTTTGTTTGTTTAGCTCTTCTAATTCAATGTTCTTTTGTTCTAATTTAGAATTATTAACTTTTTTATAATAGAATTTTAAATATATAATTAAAGATATTAATAATAATAATATCGAAATTAATATAAAGATGATCCTACCCTGAGCAGCTTGTTTTAAAGATATAGCAGTAAGTTGATTATTTTTTTGCAGTATAGCGATCTCATTGTCCTTTTTCTCAGCTTCATATTTTTTTTCAAATTCAGCTAAATTTTTCTGGCTTTGCTCATCAAAATATTTTTCTTTTGCTTCGTTGAAGATCTTAAGAAATTCATAAGCTTTTTTATCATTTCCAGTTTTAGCATAAATATCAGATAATTCTTTTGAACTTTTTAACAACATTAAATGATATTTAATTCTTTTTGCTATGTCAAAGCTTTTGTTATAATAATTAATTGATTCTTCTGTTTTATTGTTGATATAGCTTATTTTCCCGAGATGATTTAAAATAATACACTCTGATAATGTTATTTGACTATTCTCCCCACTTTCTTTTTCAGACTCTTTTAATATTTTTAGGGCATCGGAGAAATAATTTTCTGCAATAATATATTTCTTTTTATCTAAGTAGATTTCTCCTAGCAAATCATATCTTACGGCAATTTTATATTTATTCTTTAGTCTTAATTCTATTTCGAGAGCTTGAGTTTGGTATTTTAAAGCATTATCTAAGTCTCCTTTTAATCTATATGCTGAAGCTATACCGCTTAATCTCACAGCGATTCTTGGCAAATCATTTATTTTTTTGTAATATTTTAGGGATTCCTCATAGCTTTCAATTGCATTATCATATTCTTTCCACATTTCATAAATCTTTCCCATTGTATTTTGAGAATTAGCTATGCCCTCTTCATTATTTATTTTTCGGTTATGTTCTATTGATAATCTTACATTATTAATTGACTCATTATATTGACCAAGCAAAAACTGAGCAATGGATTTATCTGAATAAAACATTGCCAAGCGCTTATCATTGGAGTATTTTGCTGAGTAATTTATTCCATAATTGCAATACTCTATCGCCTTTTCATATACTCCTGCTCCAAGATAATTATTAGCAATAATAGAATATGAATTGCAAAGTGCTTCGAAATCTTCTATTGAATAATTATTGATGATTTTTATGGCTTCGAATGCTACATTATTTGAATTAAAATATTGTCTTGCTATAGAAAGAGAATCAGCAGTAGCAATTAATACTTTATAATCTCCCGAATTTGACTTACCTTGTGCACGTCCTATATTAAATGATAAGATCAATAATGATAATATGTAACAAATTTTAGTCATAACAATCAAAATATACTTTATATTTAATATGCAAATATAACAAATTATTTATGAAATATAATCTTAAATGATTTTTATTTTTATACTTACCCTAGATAAAATTTTTTAAAAATACGTAATTAATTTAATATTTTCTCAGTGAAAACACGGATTAAATTTAAGTAAATTATAGGATTGCAGAGAATAAATCCTTATAGTAATTTTGTAGTGTCAATTGTAGTAATATTTTAAAATTTCTAATTTAAATGAATTCGAATATTCTTTTTTTGAATAGTTTTCGAAGTTCTGATATAAAAAAGACTTCTATGAATTTAATTCTAATAATAGCTAATATATTAATTATAGTGGGATTATTTGTTCCTTCGATTTCTATTATGAATTATTCATTGACTTTTATTCAAGATTTTCTTTCATCAGCAATTTTTTACATATTTCTATCAATATTTTCAATTATTGTACTAATTAAAAACAACAAATTATTATTTTATATAAACATAATTTTAGGAGTAATTATTACGCTTATCTCAATTTTCTTTATCGTGGATACTTTAAAGACAACAGCAAAAATTGAAATTGGATCATTCTTGGTCTTAACTGGAAGCATATTAATTATTCTAGGGAGTGTAGTTGGAGTGGTTATTTTAAAGGAGAGAAGGGTAGAATAGAATTTATGCAAAAAAGAATTTTTATTAATTAAGCCTATGTAAATATTCTTTGCATAAATGACAATATTTAATATTTTTTCATCATTACCCAATTTAATAATTATTTTTTAATAATTATTTTTAAACCTCTAACATAAAAAATGTTAGAGGTTTTTTTATTAAATAATTATGTTGTTTATAAATAATTAAAAATAATGTGGAATAATTTATTATTATTATCTGAAAATAAAAGTATAATTTTGCTTTTTGAAATATTACAAATTTTATACTAATAAAAGAAAAATATTGCAGTTATATAAATGTATAAATTAAAATTACCAAATTTCGAAGGACCATTCGACCTTTTATTATATTTTATTAAAAGGGATGAATTAAATATCTATGATATTCCTATAGCTAAAATAACAGAAGAATTCTTAAAATATATTAAGCTAATGCAACAATTTGATTTAGAATTAGCTGGAGAATTTCTCGTTATGGCTACTACTTTAATGTACATTAAAGTACAAATGCTCTTGCCACAAGAAGAAAGCGAAGATGGTAATCCTATCGAAGACCCTCGCACTCAATTGGTTCAGCGACTTTTAGAATATAAAAGATATAAAGAAGCAGCAATTAATCTCAAAGAACTCGAAGATGAGCAGAAATATATTTATTACAGACGCTTATTCATCGAAGACCAAAGAAATGCTGAAGATGCTCAATGTAATAATTATACTAATGCTAATTTATTTGATTTAATTCGCGCTATTAACAAGGTTCTTTCTAAAAAGAATCAAGAAGTAGATAAAGAGCATATTGTAAATTTATTCACAATGACTGTAGAAGAAAAATCTAATGAACTCCTCCAAGCTCTAAAGAAATCACAGAGATTAAAATTCTCTCAATTTATCTCAAAAATGAATAAACCTTCTATAATTGTTACCTTCCTAGCAATTTTAGATTTATTACGAAATAAAGTAATTAACATTATTCAAGATAATTCTTTCGACGAAATAATAATTAGTATTTCTAAAGATTCTGAAATCGTTGCTGCATAATTTTATAAAAATTAAACCGAATTACTACATTTGAAAATTAAAGATAATGGAAAATATTTTAAAAAATGAGTTTTTGAAATTATCCAAGCAAGAACAAAAGACCGCCCTCGAGGTTATTTTATTTGCATCAGATACACCTCTATCCGAGAAGGAATTATCAATTATATTTAATATAAATACTCAAGTAATTTCTGGAAATCAAAACAATCAAATTGATGAAGATGAAGATACAAATTCAAACTTTTTTGACTTCCAATCTCTAATAAATGAAATTAATATCGACCTTAATAATACTGGTAGACCCTTCCAAATAATTATGAATGCCGGAGGATATTTATTTTCCTCTAAGCCTGAATATGGAGAATTGCTACAAAGCATATCTAAATATAAAATTAAAAAACGTTTATCTCAAGCAGCTCTCGAGACTCTATCAATAATTGCATATAAACAACCAATTTCTAAACCGGAAATTGAGCAAATTAGAGGTATTAATTCTAACGAAATAGTAAATTCTTTGTCTGAAAAAGGATTGATTGAAATCATCGGACGACGCGATATTATCGGAAAACCACTTATTTATGGAACGACAAATAATTTTTTAAAAATTTTTGGTATTAATTCATTAGAAGATTTACCAAAATTAAGAGAAATTGATGAAATATTAGAAGAACAAGGGAAATCAACTGATAATACCATAACTCTTAATATTGATGGATTTGACGAAACTAATGATAAGAACAGTCAATTCGAGATTCCACCTTTTAATGATTACTCTGAAAAAAATGAAACAAATATTTTAGAAGCCAAAAACGACAATATTTAAAATTATTAAAATAATTTCATTTATACATCGTTATAATCTGCTTATTTTTATTTTGATTGAATCCCAAAATGCTAACTAAGGAAAAACAAGATCAAATTTTAAAAATTATAAATATTGTGCTAGCAATATTTGGATTTCTATCATTTATTTCCCTTATCATGATCACTGGATTTTATATTAGTGATAGTGTAATTAATTTCCTTACTCTTTTTATTAAAATTCAAATTGCTTTTTTTATTTTACAAGAAATTTATAGATTTATTGTAACTCACAATAAAAAGGATTTTATCAAAAGAAGATATATTGAGCTTCTAATTGCAGTTTTCTTTTTACTCTTTTTAGTCTTTCCTGACCAAATTTCTGATCTTTTTAAATCTATATTTCAATCTCTTAAACCCAATGATTTAGATATAATATATTTAATCACTGCGCAAGTACCATTCTTGATTGTAATTTTTCGTAAATTATTAAAATATGCTGTTAATTTAGGAAGAATTCAGCTTCATTCCGGTGCGATTTTTATGATAAGTTTTGCTATTATAATTTTGTTTGGAACATTTTTGTTAATGTTACCAAAATCAGTACCACTTGGAAGTCCATCTATAAACTTCGTGAATGCATTGTTTACCTCTACTAGTGCAGTATGCGTAACTGGTTTAGCTGTATTAAATGTTGCGACAGATTTCTCCTTTACTGGACAATTATTTATTTTATCTCTAATTCAAATTGGAGGGCTTGGAGTACTTACTTTGACTGCTCTTTTTGCAATGTTTGCTAATGGCGGAATTAGCTTCCAAATCCGTGTAATTATGAGCGATGTACTTAGCGATGATAATTTAAGCGATATTACCCAGTTAATTAAAAGAATCATTTTATATACATTTGTATCAGAATTAATTTGCGCTATTCCTATGTATATTTCTTTAGGTGGGAGCTTTTCTCAACCAAATGGAGATCATATATATACGGCAATTTTTCATTCAATATCAGCATTTTGTAATGCAGGCTTTTCTACCTATTCTAATAATTTAATGGATCCGGCAGTTCAAAATAACTACCTATTTTTATCAATGATTATGATTTTAATCACTATTGGTGGTATTGGATTCCCAGTTATTCAAAATTTACTTCACTTAAAACCGTTTGCACCAAATCAAAAAAGGCTTAGATATCAACTTACTATTACAACAAAAGTTGTTTTAATTACTTCTTTTTGTTTAGTTGTAATTCCAACAATTTTGCTATTTTTCGTTGAACCTATGACATATTTTCCTGATTCCAGCGAATTTGGTAATTTCTTTCATTCTCTCTTCCTTTCTGTTACAAGTAGAACCGCAGGCTTTAATACTCTACCGCTAAATGATTTAAGAGCACCATCTGTTATTTTAGTAATTTGTATAATGTCTATCGGTGCATCGCCTGCTTCGACTGGAGGTGGGATTAAAACCACCACTTTTGCAATCGTAATTTTGCAGTTTTTTAGATTATTAAAGGGGCAAGAAAAGTTATTTATATTTAATAGAGAAATTCACCGCGAGGTAGTCAGGAAAGCTCTTTTAATAATGTTTGCGTATTTCTTATGCTTTGCAGTAGCTACATTTGTTATATCTTCAATAGAACCCGAATATAACATTGTTGATATATCTTTTGATGTGATTTCTGCTTTATCAACTGTAGGTCTATATAGAGATTTTACACCATATTTTTCGGTTCCCACTAAATTTATTATTATTTTATGTATGTTCATTGGCAGAATTGGAGTACTTACGTTCTTTATGGCATTCCATAGACCTAAATTAGAACCAAATTATAAGTTACCTAAGACTCATATTATGATTGGCTAAAAGTTAGAACTTAAAATCAAATATTAATAAATATAAATCGTTTATTTTTGCATAGATATAAGAAATTAATAATAAATAATTAATAATACGGAATATAAAAATGGAAAATAATAATTTAGAAACTCAAGTGCGAGAAGTCATAGAACGCGACATTAGACCTTTCATTGAAGCTGATGGCGGAATGATAGAATTACTTAATATTGAACCTGATGGAACTGTTTACGTTGAACTTGCTGGCGCTTGCGCTGGATGCCCTGGTGCAGCTATGACTCTTAAAGGTGGAGTAGAGAGAATTCTTAAAGCTAAAATTAACGAAGTCAAAGAAGTTAAATTAGCTTATTAAAAAATATCAATTTGATTTAATAAAATCAAGTTACAATTTTTATAAAAATAGTACAATTAATATTTAATTGTGCTATTTTTTTTATTTATTTAAAGTATTTCTTAGGAATAATAAAAATTTTCTTTGGTAAATAATATAAATTTAAGTAAATTTATATTTACAATTATAACGCATTATAAACTATAAAGAAAAAAGAATGAAAAAATTTATACTTTATATTTTAATAGTTTTGTCTTTCCCTTTATTAGAGATGAATGCAGAATATTGGCAAAAAATCGAAAATTTGCCAAGTGGGTACGATCAAAATTATTATTTAGATATATATTTCCTCCCTTCTAACCCAAATTACGGGTGGGCTTGTGGTTTTAATAGTAAAATTTTAAGAACTACTGATAGAGGTAAGACATGGCAAGGAGTAACTATTTCAAATTCAGCATTCCACTTAGAAAGTATTCATTTTCCTAATCAAAATGTAGGATATTGCTCCGGAGTACAAGGAATTTTCAAAAGTATCGATGGCGGTGCCAATTGGAGAGATATTTCAGATCCTAGAATGGGTAATTTATGGGGTTGCTATTTCTATAACGAAAATATTGGAATCGCAGTCGGTGAAGGTTGCTTAGATAATATCCAAAAATTCTGGCGAACTGAAGACGGAGGCAACACTTGGACTCTATCGACTACAAATGAAATTAACTCAGGAATGACTGACTTAATACTTTATAGCCCTAATGGATTAGGATATGCAGTAGGAAGTGGAAAATTATATGTAACTTACGACGGCGGAAGGAATTGGGAGAAATATCGAGACACTGAAGTCGATAATATAGACAACCGATGGCACGAAGAAATAACTCATTATGGAGGCTCTTTTTTGCTCCCACTTTCTGGAATAAATTATGGTGGTAGTTCCTGCCAAGGTGGTGGCTATGGTGGTGGTATGTATTTCACTACTGATAGCGGTTCTACTTGGGCTAAAGCTCAAACTACTGTCCCTATGTATGGTACTTTTTTATTAGACGAACAAAGAGGTTGGGCTTGCGGTTATAGCGGATTAGTTTGCTATACTGATGATGCTGGTCAAAATTGGCATATTAAAAATTGTGGCATTTTTGATAATGATTTAGATGATATTTGGTTCATTAACGAGAATGAAGCTTGGTTAGCAGGTCGCGGAATTTGGCGATTATCAAATGATGAATATGCTTTTGTACCAGATACTTTATATGTAAAAGGAGTGTGTTTCCCCGAAGAAAAAATTGATACAATATATTTTTACAATCAATCATTTAATTCCTCAAGTGCTAAATTTTCAATCACCAATGATCCTGAAAATAGCTTCTCAATAGTATATCCACCAGATGATAATTCTCTTATTTTGCCACCTTGCGGTATGATTAAAGTATTTGTCAAATTTAAACCTTCTACTCGCGGATATAAAAGTGCATATTTAATGGCTACTGTAAATGATACTGTTAATATTTTCGCTAGACTTGAGGGATTTTCATCAAATTCAACAATTATACCTAATAAAACTCTTGTAGATTTCGATACTGTTTATGCAAATTCATTTCATACTCAGTCAGTGCAATTTACTGCAACTTATCCGGGAGAATCTATTATTGCAGTGGAAACCGATACCTTAAATATATCTTTTACCACAGATTTTACCGGTAGAAAAGATGTTGGGCAAATCCCATATAATTTAAATTTTTATTTGCAAGCTAAAGATACTGGATATATAGAAAAAGAATTTACAATCAAAATGCTCCCTTGTAATAAAGATACTATTATCAAAGTATGTGCATATGTGAAATCTTCAATAATTAATTCTCAAGACACAATAATTACTCTAAACTGTCCACCATTAAGTAATAAATTTATTAGTATACCTATTTACAATTCTGGAAATGCTGATTTAAATATTGATAAAATAACAATTTCAAATAATTATACTACTTTCGTAGGTTTCACTTCCGGCAGAGATATGCCTACAAGCCTTAAAATAAATGAAAGAGATAGTATTTTGTTAGGACTTAATCTTAATCCACAATTAATTCAAGATACTTTCTTTATTACAATTGAAAATAATGATTCGACAAGATATTATAATTATACTCCAGTCCCATTATTAGCAGATGGCAAAACAGTTAAACCAAAAAATCCTTACGATGTAAGAGTAATTACTCGCAATTGGTATTCACTTATTAAAATGCAAGCTAAAGATACAAGTAATTTTAAAGTTTGTTTTGGAGATTCCATAATAACAAGTTTTATTGTTCAAAATTTATCTTTCAGCGGTGGCAATTATATTTACTCTTTTGATACAGTAAATTGTAATTTCAAAACAGTATATAGAATTGATAAAGATTTTCCAATTAATTCCGGAGAAGTACTTACATATACTCTATATATCTATCCAAAACATCCCGGTGAATTCTCGCTCAAGCTGAAATTTAAATCAGCATATTGCGATGATGTAGATTCTCTATCTTATAATGGTGTAGCTGAAGATATTAAAATCACAAGCAATCCAACGCAAATTAATATCACGAAAAAGACTAAAAATACTGATTCGCTATATATTACTCTAGATTCTCGTGGATTTGGAATGCTAACTTTGGATTCTATTGGAACCACAAGTACCAATAATGATATTAATTTTGATTATTCTTCGACACCAAAAATAAACTTTATTGATTCTACTTCATATTTATTTGAATTAATAATCAATACAAAAACAGATGGCACTTTTAATGATACTTTGGTATTTTATTTCTCAGGATTATGTCCCAAAACATATAAAATACCAGTTTATGTTAAAAGCTCAAGCAATGAATTATCAATAACCAATACAGAGTTTGAAAGTATATTTTGCGAAATAACTTCAAAAACTTCAAATATTAAAGTCGTGAATTATGCTAGCGAAGATTTTATGATAGGTAATATTAGTATTGATAATCCTGCATTTAAACTTGGAGACATTAACTTCCCTATACTTGTCCCAAGCAATGGATTTATTGATTTTACTCTTACTTTTACGCCAATTGATACAGGATATTCTTATGTAACAGTTAAAATCTATGGTATAAATGGAGATTTAGAATTATCAGAAATAAAATATTATGGTTTTTATGGGCTAACAAATGTTTCGCTATCAAAATATTTATTAGATTTAGACAGTATAGAATATTGCGACCCAATTATTTATGACACTATTACAGTCTATAATGATGGCAATATCGATAGTGATATTCAAATAATAAATAACGCTGCTGGTATTAGTTTAAGTACTGATGTGCTTAACGTACCTGCTTTCAGTTATAAAGAAGTTATAATCGCAATAAATCCAGCTGAAATTGATAAAATTGGAGAATCTGATTTTATTATTAATTTCATTGATTTGACCTGCGATTCGACGTATGAATATAAAATTAATTTATTTAAAATACATAAAGAAATCGCCATTTCTCCTACCGTAATTAATTTCAAAGATATTTGGGCAAATATTCCAAATACTGACGTAGCCAAAGTAGAGAATAAATCAAATGTCCCAATTGTAATAAAATCTGTCTCATTAATAGGAAATGGAAGTCAATTTATTACTTTTACTGGAATATCACCAAATGATATATTAAATATCGATGAAATTAGAAATATATATTTTACTTTAAATGCACCTGAATTTGCTCAAATAGATGCAAATTTTGAAATTACATATTATTCTAATTGTGATAATTTAAATAATATTAAATTAAATGGAAATATTGCTGAAGAAGTATATAATGTTAAAATTTATTCTGAGGAATATAGACAAAGACCAAACGACAATTTCGATATAAATATTAAAATCGATGGTGGAATTTCTAAATCAATTCCAATTGATAGTATTAATTTTATTCTAAATTACAATAGAAAATTATCTTCTCCTCAATTAATTACATATAATGGAAAAATAATTAATTATATAGAAAATCATAACGATATTATTTTCACTCTCTCAAATCAAGATGCACATGATTTTCTTACTTTGACTAATCAAACAATTAAAATCAATTCCATAGCTATGATAAGTATCCCAGATACTACTACATTGGACATAACTAGAACAAAAATATTTGCAAAAGATAAAAAAATTAACATAGATTATGACAATGGATTTTTGACAATTTATGACTATTGCATTCCTATTGGTAAATTTAGTGAATATGAAGTTTTAAATGCTACTGCAAAAATTGACCAAGTTAATGATAAAATTATAATTAATTATTCAAGCTCAAATAATATTAATTTGCAATACCAATTAATTGACAATTTAGGTAGAATCATCGTAAGTGAATATTTACCACCTTCAATTAGCGGGAGCAAAACTATAGAAAATAATATTACAAATGGTATATACTTTGTAATAGTTAAATATAATAATCAAATTATAAATCAGAAATTAGTCATGTCTATAAAATAAAAAATATAAGGAACTACAAATGAAAAATATTTTCAAATTCTTGATAATATTTCTATTCTTTGCATTAGATACAAATGCAAATGAAATCTCAACTGCAATGTATACTAACATTCAACCATGGGATATACAAAAGTACTATATCGACTTTGATTGCGGAATTATG
Organism: uncultured bacterium; assembly: GCA_937875295.1. Lineage (GTDB taxonomy): Bacteria > Bacteroidota > Ignavibacteria > Kapaibacteriales > UBA2268 > CALLXS01. The sequence continues at coordinate 38,962 of CALLXS010000082.1, forward strand.
AATGATACTATGCCATATATAAACGGTAAATGCTTTATTGATGTAAAGCAAGATACAATTTCCCCGGGAAATAAATTCTTTTTTAGATTAGAACATTTACAAATCAATAAATTACAATTAAATGGTAAAGACATAAATTATTTAAAGAAGACAGATGTATTCGGTACTAATTATTTCGAAATTGACTTAGCAAAAGCAAATGAGCGATATTTCACTGTTTACGTAGAATATAGCGGAAACCCCAAAATTGAATCTGGGCAAATGCCTTGGGGAGGTGTACAAGTCAAAGATACAATTATATATAATTTAGGTGTAGGATTCTATAATAAAAATGTATATATGGGTAGCTTTTGGTTTCCTTGCTACGACCATCCTTCTGATAAAGCAAAATATGAAATTAAAATTCGCTCTAATAAAGTTGTAGCTGCAAGCGGACTATTAAAAAGTATAGTTCCAATTACAAATGAAGGAAAAACTACTATTGATACGGTCAAAGAATATACATTCGAAGGCAATTTCCCAGCTGCTACTTATATGCTTGGATTTGCAGTAGCCGATTTTGAAAAACTTACCTTTGAAGACACAAAAGTCCCTACAGAAATATATTACACAAAAGCAAATGAAGCATCTACTAAAGTTGGTTTTAAATTATTACCTAAAATGGTTGAATGCTTCTCAAATTATTATGGCGATTATCCTTTTGAAAGAGTAGGTTATGTAGTTACTCCTACTGGGTCAATGGAGCATCAAACAATGATAGCCTTAGCAAAAGCTGCGATTAGCCAATATGATACAGTTTCATATATAGTTGCCCATGAATTAGCTCATAGCTGGTTCGGTGGCTCTATTACTACATTAGATTTTCGCGATGTGTGGATTAAGGAAGCCTTTGCAACATTTAGCGAAGCACTTTGGGTAGAATATTTATTTTCTAATGATCCTATAAAGTCAAAAGACGCTTATCAACAAAAATTAAAAATCAATTTAAGTATGATAAAGGGGTCTTCTCTTACGAATAAAAATGCTCCTGTATATAACTATGATAGAGATTCTAATACTAATTATCCTCGTATTATTTATGATAAGGGAGCTATGATAATACATCAAATTCGACAAGAGCTTGGCGATGAATTATTTTTCAAAGCAATAAAGGAATTGAATACTCAATATAAATATTCAAATATTACTACGGATCAATTTAAAAAGTTTTTGGAAAATTATACTAATATTAATTTAGAAACATTCTTTAATGAATGGGTCTATGGTAGATGCTATCCAAATTTAGAATTAAAAGTCGATAAACAATTATATCCAGATTTAAAATATTGTAAAATCTCATTTTCTGCAAATCAAATACAAAAAGAACCATGTTCAAAATTTACAAAATTTTTCATCGATGCTTCTCTTTATGGAGAAAATAGAGAAGAACTTAAAAATCTAACAATTCAATTTAACTATCCAGAAGAAATTGTTACAATCGACTCTTTACCAAATTATAAAAATATATATTTCAATTTAGGCAGAGCATCAGTTTCACTTTATAATATTGCTAAAGTTATCGAAAGTACTTCAAGTGTTGAAAATACTATCATTGCAGAGGATTCATATTCAATATATCCTGAAATTGCAATTGATAAAATTAATATTAATGGCGATCCGATTGAATCTCAAATAAATATTTTTAATTCATTAGGACAAAAAGTACTTTCTGCAGAATTTAGTAATCAAATTAATATTTTTACTTTTGCACCAGGATATTATGTGTTGCAAATTAAAAATCACTATTTTAAGTTTATAAAAATATAGTAAAATAGAGATTCATCAAAAGAAAGAATGAAATTATCAAAAAAAACATTGTACATTTTACCAGTTCTGACGGCATTAGGTATTTTCCTAATGTCGTCATTAAATTTTAATAATTCAATTGATTTGCAAATCTCATTCTTTGATAAAATAGCTCATATAATTATATATTTTCTGCTTACAGGTACTATTTTGCTTGCATTTATTCCAAATTTACATAACAAAACTACATTTTTCATAATTTCAATTACTTTTATTATAGCCTCAATTTATGCATTAAGCGATGAAATACATCAATATTTCGTTCCCTATCGTAATTTTGATCTAAATGACTGGTTAGCTGATATTATTGGAATAATTATTTCTCTGTTATTATATAATTTTTGGAGTTTTGTAGCGAAACAAATAATTAATAAATTCGAACTTTAAATAAAAATATAACTCTATTATCTATGAACAATAACTTTTTCACTTTAATACATACTAATAATAATTCAAATGCAAGAGCTGGGATAATTAAAACTGCTCATAGCGAAATTCCAACCCCAATTTTTATGCCTGTAGGTACTCAAGGTACCGTCAAAGCAGTATATCCTAAAACTTTAGAAAATCTCGACACTCGTATTATCTTAGGCAATACTTATCATCTATACCTACGCCCTGGCACTGAAATTATAAATAACTTCGGAGGATTGCATAAATTTATGAATTGGAAGGGTAGTATTCTCACTGATAGTGGCGGATATCAAGTCTTCTCACTCAAAGATTTGAGGAAACTCACAGAAGAAGGTGCTCACTTCGCTTCATATTTAGATGGATCTAAACATTTATTTTCTCCTGAAAAAGTAGTTGAAATTCAACGATTTTTAGGCTCAGATATTATGATGGTTCTCGACGAATGCACTGAATATCCTTGCGAATTTGCTCCAGCAGAAAAATCAATGCAATTATCAGAAAAGTGGGCTATACGTAGCAGAAAAGCATTTTTAGAGAGTGAGTCTTTATATTCTTTCCCACAGTTTCAATTCGGAATTGGTCAAGGCTCAATGTATCCTTCATTAAGAAAAAAATATGCTAAAATATTAATAGATATTGGTTTCGAAGGATATGCTATTGGAGGTCTTTCGGTCGGAGAGCCAGCAGAATTAATGTACGAAATTGTTGAAGAAACTAATGCCGTACTTCCTGTATTACAACCACGTTATCTAATGGGAGTAGGTACTCCTGAGAATATTTTAGAGTCAATTGATAGAGGTATTGATATGTTTGATTGCGTAATGCCGACTAGGAATGCAAGGAATGGTCAATTATTTACTACTCGAGGAAAAATTAACATAAGAAATTCGAAATATAAAAATTCAAACGAACCAATTGACGATAATATTGATTCCTATGCAAGTAAAAATTTCTCTCTTGGTTATTTAAGACATCTTAATATTTCTGACGAAATTATGGGATTGATGCTGGCGAGCGAACATAATATTGCATTTTATCTCTGGCTTGTCCGCACAGCAAGAGAGAAAATCCTTAAAAATGAGTTTTCAGCTTGGAAAAAAGAATTCTTAGAAAAATATACTCAAGGTGATAATTAAAAACTTTATCAATATTAATACGTTTACTAAGTAAAATAAAATCAAATAAATATAGAAATTAATCGTTTAAAATGGTGATAACTTGTTAAAACTTATGAAGGTAAAAATATAGCATAAAAAATTACAATTTAAGTAAAATTAATTAGTATAGAATTTTGAATAATATTTTAAAAAAAATTATTCCATTTTGCTTTTTAAGTTGTATTGCTCTATTTAAATCTTATGCACAAGATATTGAAATTGAGTACTCTATAACGTTTACTCAACCGGAAGTAAATATTTCTAATCGCTATATTTATAGGAGTCTAAAAGATGCCTTACGCTTTGCCGATAATTTAAATATTTTAGTAATTAGAAATAAAAACATCGGTCAACTATCATCAGACATTAAATTTTTTAAGAATCTTGAGTTTTTAGATCTTTCTGGGAATCAATTATCAGATTTGCCAAATGAAATTTATCAATTAACTAAGCTAAAATATTTAATTTTATCGAATAACAATTTTACTACAATTCCCAAAGAATTATTGAATTTAAAATCACTTAAATACCTTAATTTAAGTGATAATAAAATAAATAATATTCCATCAAATATAAATAATATAAAAAATCTTGAAAATTTAGTTCTTTCTTCAAATAATCTAAATTCATTACATACAAATATTTCAAAGTTATATAATTTAAAAGAAATATCTTTAGACAATAATAAATTATCCAGCTTCCCTAATGAATTCTTATATCTAAAGAAATTACGACATTTGAATTTATCAAATAATCGAATTTCAATTATTCCTAACAAAATTAATAATTTATATCAACTGCAAGAATTAGATTTATCAAATAATAAAATCAATACTATCCCCAATAGTTTCTCTAATCTAAAAAATCTACAAAAGCTTGATCTTAAAAATAATAATCTTAAAAGTCTCCCTCAAAATTTCGGTAACTTACAATCTCTTGAGTATTTAAATATTGGTAATAATAATATAAAGCAACTCCCAAACACTTTTTCTAAATTAAAAAAATTGGAAAATATTATAATTACTTCTAATGGATTAGCAAAAATTCCGCAGGAAATAATTAATTTAAATAGAATTAATGCCCTTGATTTTGGTTTTAATAATTTAAGCTGGTTACCTTCTGATTTTTCAAAATTAAAAAATCTAAAATTGCTTTCTCTAAGGAATAATAATTTTAGTCAATTTCCAATTATTTTATTAGAACTTGACAATTTGCAAGGATTAGATTTAGTTAAAAATCATATAACAGATATTCCATATGAATTAGACCAGTTATCAAAGCTACAAAAGTTAAAATTAGATAATAATTTTATTTCTGAGCTTCCGACATGTATAGGCAGATTGCAAAATTTGAGTTTTATTTCACTTAATTATAACAGACTTAAGACATTACCTAATCAAATGAAATTTATGAAGCGACTTAAGCTAATTAATGTACGAAAGAATTTCTTTCCACCTGAAGAAATGCAAAGAATCAAGCAAATGATTCCTTCTGTGATAATTAATTTTTAGGTTAATTTCTTGGATTTGATGTGGGCTAAATTATGAATTAATCAATTTGTTTAATTCTCTTTTGCGATTTTCAAAGATCTCCATTTTTTCTTTACATTGGCTCATTTTTTCAATGTAAGAATTTTTTTCAATTTCTAAATTTTCTAACTGTTGCTTATATTCTTTGTTCTTATCTTTATTTTTGTATGAAAGTATAGTCCTTTTAATAAAAATATAATCCAAAATAGCAAGTACTACAACTAAAGCATACAATATAAATTGAATTGAAAATACAGGTGAATTAGGTCCATCGGCAATAAAAATATTTGGTAAAACTATCGCAAAAATTAAAATAGTAAGTGTGATAAACGTAGATATCATCGAAACTAAAAAATTATTATAAAAGGATTTATCATTAATTTTTTGTCTCACTTTTATCATTTGATTTTCATATTCCATCATAATTTCTTGGTGTTTTTTATATGAATTACTTTCTGAGGAATATTTTAAATCTATATTTTTCATTTCCTTCTCATACGAGAGGATTTGAGCAGTTTTTTGGTTGACTATTCTTTGCTTTTCTTCTTCTGATAAGATAGTAACTTTACTATCCAAGCAGCTTTCT
>CALLXS010000083.1 GCA_937875295.1 uncultured bacterium
ATTTTCATTAATTAATATTTCATTATGATTAGTCTTATATAAATCAGCAATTTGATGAGCATATTCTAATTCATTGTATTTTTTTAAATCTGTAAATCCGACTGTAAAAGTATCTACTGGTCTATTCATTAATTCGCTCATCAAGGCAACATTTAAGCTCGAATCTATCCCACCACTTAAAAATACACCAAATGGTACATCGCTCATCATCCTATCTTTAATTGACTCTTTGAGTTTAATAATAAGTTCTTCATAAATCTCATTATAACTCATTTTAAAATTACTTTTATCTTTTGGAAATGGCGACCAATACCTTTTTATAATTAATTCTCCATCTCTAGTGATTTTTAAGCAATGTCCTGCAGGTAATTTAGATATATTTGCAAATAAAGTTGATTTGTTAGATGACATACCGAAATTTAAATAATTTGGTAATTCTTCGATATTGAGTTCTTTTCGTACATTTGGATGTTGCAAAATAGATTTTATTTCACTCCCAAAAACAAATAAACCATCTTTATAAAAATAATAAAATGGTTTTATTCCAATTCTATCTCTTGCTGCAAAAAGTTCTTGTTTTTCATCGTCCCAAATTGCAAATGACCACATTCCGAACATTTTCTGCAGTATATCTTCATTATATTCTTGATATCCATTAATTATAGTTTCAGTATCCGTTTTAGAGCGATATTTATAACCCTTATTTAATAGATCTTCTTTTATTTTTTGATGATTATATATTTCACCATTAAATACAATTACAGAATTATTATTTATTGAAATCATAGGTTGATTACCTTCTGAAGATAAATCAATAATTGATAATCTTCTGAAAGATAATCCACATTTATTATTATCAGAAAGCCATTGACCTTCAGAATCAGGACCTCTATGAATAATAATATCACTCATTTTCTTTAAAATATCGCGATTATTTCTTTCTTTCGACTGCTTTTGGTCGATTATTCCGGCTATTCCACACATATAAAATATAATTTAAATTCAATTGTTATTTAATAATTACTAATTTATTTAATTCAGATTTTTGCTCATTTAAATCTTCTACTTGATACAAATATATCCCCGTATTTAAGCGATTTCCTTTGTTATCTCTTCCATCCCATTCAATGCCACCATTTCCATCATTTTCATTTAGAGTATTTAATAAAACACCATCAATCGTATATATTTTCACAATTGCTCTTGTTGGTAAATTTGCAAAGAATAAAACTTCATCTTTAGTAAAGTTCACCGGATTAGGATAAACCCAAGTGTCAAAAATGTCATTTGCACTAAATACGAAAGACATCTTATTTCCTTTTCCATCTCTCATTTTTAGGTTATTAGCTGATTGTACTTTTTCTGAAATAATTACATATTCTTTCCCTAATGCACCTAAGTCAGATTGTTCATTGAAAGTAATAACGACTGTTGAATCATCGCTGCTTTTAATATCAATACTTTGAATATTGAAAAATGGTTCCAAGATATAATTGTCTTTATTTAAAGCACTTGAATCAATTTTATCAGAATATTGCAATTCTATTATTGGTGGTGATTTTGAAATTACTTTTAAGCTTTTGAAGTAAAGGAATTTATCCTTAGGTTGAGTCAAGATTTCAAATTCAGAATTAAATGATTGAGTAATATTTGTATAGTAATCAAAAAAACTTTCAATTGTCAATCGATATTTACCAGATTTTAATTCTTCATTAAAACTAATTAAATACTCATTTTCTCCTTTGAAAATTACAGCTTTAATTTCTTGTTGTAAATTATTTTCTAGATTTATAATTTTAAAATAAGATTTTTGAATATCAATAGGTACTTTTTCACTATATTTCACAGTAATATTGCTTGAAGAGCTTATTATTTCCTTAACGAAATTACCTTTACTTAAATAAAACTCAATATGTTTGCTAGGAGCAGATATAATATTATTTGCATATACTGCTTTTAAATAAATAATACCTGTTGTTGTATGATAATTTTTTAGGATATATGAAGAACCCGAAATTTCATCTATTAAAGTATCATTTATCCAAATTTGAGTTTTTAGCGAGTTTCGAGGATTCTGCCATTTAATAACATATTCATCATTATCCTTTGAAAATCCAATTACTCTATAAGGTGATTTAATTTCAATCTCATTTGGATTAATTTCAATGAACTCAACATTATTTAATGTGCTATAAGCAATTTCTTTAATTCCATTTTTATCAAAATCATGAATTAAAGGTGGTTCTGAATGTACGCCATTTTTAATAAAGAAAGGTTCTAAAGTATTTAAATTATATTTAAATATATATAAATATGGATACAAGGACATCACAATTTCATCACCTTTTATTTTGTCTAAATCCCCACAAGAAATGCCATAATTGTATTCAGTATGAGAGAAATTAGTTTTGGTACCGTAGAAATTTAATGTAAGATTATCTAACTTATTATAATTACCATTTTGAAATTTAAAGATTTCCAATTTTGAAAATTTCTTTGTAATTTGGTCAGGATATTCAAAAAGAGCATTTTGATTTTGCAAATAATCTGAGAATTTTATTATTTCTGCAATACCATCTCCATCAATATCTGAATTAATAATTTGAAAAGCCTCTGAATATGTAGTATCAAAATCAATTATTGATTTAGTTAGATAGTTATTTTCGTATTCTAAAATACTCATATTTCCATACTTATTTGCAATAAGAATCTCTTTTTTGGTATTGCCATCAAAATCATCTATTAATATTTTTGTGCTTTCTGGATAAGTACCAATATCGCTTGCATTTTCATTTAATGAAATACTAAAAAAATGTATAAAAGAATTTTTATCATTATTATATTTATAAATTTCAAGTGAATCTTTTATAAGAGTGTCATTACTAAATTTGTTTCTTTTCAAACTTATTAATTCGTCATTTCCATCAAGGTCAAAATCATAAAATCCCAATCCAGTATTATTAAAATCTCTAAATATTTCTTTTGGAATAATTTGATTTGGCATAAATTCATAAATTACAGAGTTAAGTGTGCTTACAAAGAGTAATATATTATTTCCATTTATTTTTCCATATGCATTAGGAAAAAGTACTTCTTTATCCTCAAAAATTGGAATAAATTTATCATCATTAAAACTTAGTATTTTCATTTTTCCCCAAGTATGATTACTTTCAATTTTATTTACTATGATTTCATCTTTTCCATCATTATTATAATCAAAAGCTTTGCAATCAATATCTGCTGGAAAATCTAAAGAATACTTTTTCAATTCGTAATTATAATTCTGAAAATCAATTAATTTTAATTCTTTTGAAATAACTGTATCAATTACTTGCCCGTCGCGCCGAGATAATTTAATATTAAATGTAAATTGTGAATCTTTATTAATATTTGGTTTAAGAATTACTGAATGGTACTTATTATAAATATCTAAATCATCTTTATATTCATTGAATCCTTCGTCATTATTCATTTTAACAGATAAAAATGAATTATAATTTGTATTTACATTTAAGCAAATTTGATGACTTTCGCCTGAATAAATTGGGAAAATATTGATTGAATTAATTTGTAATTCTTCTTCATTGATGATTTCGATTAATTTGCTTCTTTGGATAGTCTTTCCATTTTTTAAATATACTTTAAGTCTAATAACGACATCGCTATTTGGGAAATTAATTCTATTGCCTTTACTATCAATTATAACAGATCTTCCAATATTTTTAAAATTTGCTAAAGTATCATTAATAACTTGTGAAATGGAAGAATATATTTTATAAGTTTTGTCTATTCCTTCTTCTAAATAGAAATTTTCTATCGAAACCTCATATTTTTCAAATAAAGGTGTAAAAACATTTCCAATTACCGTAATATTAGAATCTTTTCCCCATCTAAAAGGAGTAAATTCATTTGGCGTGTCAATACTAATTTCACTAGGAGAACTATTTATTAAAGACTTATATATATCTAATAGTCCAGCTGCTTCTTTTTGATTATGAGTTACACTTGTTATTGGTTTAGAATTTAGCTCAAGAATAGTTTTAATTTCATTTATAGAGAGGTCTGGATTTTTTTCTAATAATAAAGCTATAGCGGACGTAACAAAAGGAGTTGAAAGTGAAGTTCCACTTGCTAATCTATAACCTCCTCCATTTGAAGTAGTAATAATATCATCTCCAGGAGCCATTAATGTCAAATTATACCCAAAATTACTACGAAACAATTTTTTAAAATTTTTATCCATTGCTCCTACTGAAATTACTTTACTATGATCAGAAGGATAATGCACTCTATCCCAATTATTATTTCCTGATGAAGCTACAATTACACACCCTTTAGAATAAGCATAATCTATTGCTGCTGCCACTAAACGAGAATAATATTTATCTCCGAAGCTACAATTAATAACATTTGCACCATTATTAGCAAGATATACAATTGATTTTGCAATATCATCAGATTCTCCTTCGCCGAAATAATTAAAAGCTCTTGCGGTAATAATTTTACTATTATATGCTATTCCACTTATTCCGATTTCATTATTATGACTTGCTACCATCACTCCAGCTACTATAGTGCCATGTCCATTATCGTCGAATACATCAGGATCGATTTTCTTAGAATCACCAAAATTTTCTGCACTTTCATCTATAAAATCATAGCCAATTACATCATCAATAATTCCATTTCCGTCATTATCAATACCATCTAAATCTCCGAAAGTCCCATTTTTAAAAACGTCTTTCCCCCAATTATCAAATTTCCCATTATTATTAATATCTTCTTTTTGATTAATATAAATATTATCAATTAAATCTCTATGTAAATAATCAATACCTGTATCTACCATACCGATTTTAATTCCTTTTCCTGTTGCCAAATTCCATGCTTTGAAAGCATTTACAGCTTCAAGCCCCCATTGCTCATCAATTAAATAATCATTTGGAACGTTTTTATCTTGGTCTATTTTATAAATATAATTTGGTTCGATAAATTCAATTATTTTATTTAGCTCAATCTTTTCGATATCGCTTAATTCTTCATAATTATTTAAAAGATAATATTTTTCAAATTCATTAGAAGTTTGAAGTATCGAATTTTTATCATTTAATTTACCAAAAATAGGTGTGATTTTAAATGATTTTGATTGTAAGAGGTTATCTTTAGAAGTATTTTTTACTTTAATTATATATGAATTATATTCAGCACTATGTAATGAATAAACTGTTAATATAAAAAATACAACTATTAATTTTATAATATTCATATTTGATGTCTTTTATTAATTTACTTATCGAATAATTTAAAATTGATAAATGAATAATTATTTAACTGCATATAACGATATATTGGTATTAAAATAAAAATTAATACAAACCATAAATTAGGACTTATTACATTATTGCCAGTAATATAATTAATTTCAAAATGAACTAACATCACATAAAATATAATTCCAAATTGCCTTCTTTCAGTTTGAGTCATACTGAAATCAGATTTAGAATATTTATTTGCTTTATATCCTATATAAAATAGCCCATAGAAAAAAAGAGAAAAGCTAATCGCACCAATTATACCCATTTCTGCTAGGATAGCCATTATTGAATAATCACTAAAATCTATTTCAATGTTTTTTTGGTACTGAGTTAGGCCTAGTCCTACACCTATAATTGGAGAAGTAAGCCATATTTTTTTCGAATCATTAAATGAATTTTGTCTTGTTATGAAAGATTCACCATCAGTAGTTTCTGACATTTTATCATTTTTATTTATAATTCCACTAATTCTTTTTGAAAAGAGTTCTGTAACACTAATTTCTAAATAATTATTTACTAATAAATCTGTAGGTATTATAATTATTGAAATAATTAGCAGATATTTAAGTATAATCCTTTTTGCTTTTCTAGATTCCAATATAAATATTGAAATCACGATTAAAAATAGACCTAATATTCCAGTAAGAGAAAACGTCAAAAATAATCCAATAATGGCAAAAAATACAACTATAGTGTTGAACACCTTAGATCGAAAAAACATTTCATTATTTTGTAATTTTGGAATAATTGTAAAAATCAAAATATATAAATTAAATGTAGCTAAGGCTGTTGGCTCAGAAAATATCGATGTAGCTCTAAAAAAATTTCCGAACTGCAGACTCAATTGACTAATTGCATCTTCCTCTGCTGTCCCCCTTAATGTCATACTTACATTTGAATAATTTAACCAAGCTAGTGGCAAATCATAAGCTCTAGCTATTATTTGATATATACCAAAAATATTTAGAATTAAAGAAGATACTATCCATATTTTAAACAAGTTATCTGCAAGTTTCATATCAGGTTCATTGCTAATAAAAATAATTGATATTAGCATCAATTGAAAAATATGTATTGAAGATTTAAAATATTGAACTATATGAGAAGTGTAGAGTGATGAATAAATAGTAATTGAAGAAAGTAATATTGATACAATAAATAATGCTAATCCAATAGTAACTAAGGATTTAGGTATTGCAATTTCGTCATTATAAATTATCAATCTAATGAAATATAAGAAATAGAATAAAATCATTAAAATATCTAATGAAGTTACTCCATAGCTTCCAATAGCGAATATTTGGTATCCACCGGCAAAAAAAGCAATACTCATTAAATAAATTAATATCTTCAATTGATTATATTATTTTAAAGTTAATTGTTATAGAAAAGCAAAATTAATCATTTTTTTAGAAAATATATTAATATTCAATAATTTATCTTTTGCTTTAAATAAATAAGAAAACAATGAAATCAATATTTGGGATTCTTAAAATTTTGATTAGAATAAATGAAAAATAAACTTGGTAGGAATGTATGGTGAATAAGAATTGAACCTATGACCCTCAGCTTAGAAGGCTGATGCTCTATCCAACTGAGCTACCGCCGCAAATAATTGGATTACAAAATTATGATTTTATTTTAAAAAAAACAAATAGAATTTGTTAAATATACTTTTTTCAACTAATATTTTAATTTACTAATAGAATCTACATTTGATTCAGTTTCATCTAAACTTTTTTTATTATATTCAAGATATTTGATTTTTACATTTGTAAAATCTTGTTTGATTAAGCCACTTTCGAATGAAGTTTTGAAATCTCTTTGTACCTTAGCTATTTTAGAAGCTGATCCAATAGAAAATCCTCTATTCTTTATGATACTTCTGCCATTAATGAATAATTTACTATTAGATAACTTATAATAATCACCCGAATATAGCGCTTTTTGCCTTGATTTTACTAGCAAATCGGTAGCTTTAGTTTTCTTTTCTAATAAAATATCATTATTGTGATCAAAATTTTTCATTTCTGCAAATGCAATTGTAATTGCTGGTTCATCGCTATATACTAAAACTGGAGTACCTAACTTTACTAGATTTGATAGTTTTTTTCCATCTTCTCTTGATATTCTTACGCATCCATGAGATGAAGGTCTTACTCCGAGATGAGAATAATAACCACTTGAAGAAAGTCCGTGGAAACCGATATTACCATTAAATCCAACCCAATTTATTAATTCTGCATTGTTAAATTGTCTTGAAATAGCCTTGCTTAATTTTGATTGCACAGTATAAAATCCAGGGGGAGTTGCCATTCCTTTATCAATGCCAGAATGTCCAGTTGATACTGGAAAAGTAATTTTATTTAAACTATCTCCTCTTCTTACCACTGAAGCTGTTTGATTCTTCAACGAAATCAATATATATTCATCAGAAAGCAAATGAATTGTGTCTTTAGGTTGTGAATAAAGGTACTTTATATTGCTTAAATTTAAGCTACGCGGATTATTATTAATATGATGAATATCACCCATTAGCGAGAATGAGCAAAATAATCCGCACACAAAAAAAGGAATTAAAAAACTTATCTTATTCATTTCCCTTGCTGCCAATGTAATTATTAATATAAATCAAATCTTCAGGAGTATCTATGCTATAGAAAAAATCATTTGTTTTATAGCAATAAATGTCTATATCATTCTCTAAAAGTCTTAATTGTTCTAATTTTTCTAATTTCTCTAAAGTGGTTTGCTCATAACTACAAAATATTTCGAGAATATTAGTTTTAAAAATATAAATCCCTATATGCTTAAAATATGTATGGTTTTTAAACCAATTTTCTTTAGAAACTTCGCGGATAAAAGGAATAGCTTGACGTGAAAAATATAAAGCATTATATTTATTATTTATGACTACTTTTACAATATTTGGATTATTTAGATCATTTTCATCTTCTATTTCATTTATTAAGGTTCCTACTGGAGCAGTTGATTCAATAGTATTGATGATTAATGCATCTAAAGTGTCACCTTTTATTAATGGTTCATCGCCTTGTATATTAATTATATAATCAAAATCTTGATTTAACAATTTATATGCAGATAAAATTCTATCACTACCAGTTAAAATATCAGGGCTTGTCATGATGAATTCAATATTATTTTTACTACATAAATTTCCAATTCTTTCATCATCAGTTGCTACAATCACTTTATCCAATAAAGTAGAAGTAATACATCCATCATACACCCATTGAAGTAATGATTTACCTAAAATATTAGCTAATGGTTTTGCTGGTAGCCTTGTAGATGAATATCTTGCCGGTATGATTCCAATTATTTTTTTGTTTTTATACAATTTTTTAAATGATTTTTTAAGTCATAATTAAATAAATAAAAAGAAAACTAATATAAGGATTTTTTTTAAAAAGAACAAGTTAACTTTATTTAAATTAATGTGTCTACATTGTAGAAAAAAATGTTAAGAAAGATTAATTTTATAAATCCTTTAAAAATTCTTAATTTTGTATTTTATATATTTACTTTTTAAGTAAGGTATGCTAAATATTGGTGTAATAGGAGCTGGGCATTTAGGTGCTATTCATATAAAATTATTATCACAAAATAAATCTATAAATTTAATTGGAATTTATGATACTGATGTATTTAAAGCTAAAGAAATTGCAAATATTTATAATATAATATCTTTTGATTCTCAAATAGATTTAATTAAAAATTGTGATTGTCTAATAATTGCAAGTCCCACTATTTTTCACCATAGTATTGCTAAAGAATGCTTATTGCAAGGAAAACATTGCTTTATAGAAAAGCCTATTACTGATACTTATTCAAATGCTTTAGAATTAATTCAAATTGCTAAAGATAAAAATTTAATTCTTCAAGTGGGTCACGTCGAAAGATTTAATCCTGTAATGGCTGTATTAGACAAATATGAAATAAGTCCACTTTTTATTGAAGGGCATAGATTAAGCCAATTTAAACCACGCTCATTAGATGTCTCGGTTGTTCATGATTTAATGATTCATGATATTGACATTTGCTTAATGCTGACAAAATCAAAAATAAAAAAAATTGAAGCAAATGGAGTATCAGTGCTTACAAATTCTACTGATATTGCAAATGCTCGAATTCATTTTAATAATGGTGCTGTTGCTAATCTAACTGCTTCAAGAATATCAGCAAAACCAATGAGAAAATTAAGGATATTTCAGAAATCAGCCTATTTTTCACTTGACTTTGAAAAACAAGATGTGAAAATTTTTGGATTAACCGAAAATAATATTAATCCTAATAATATAAATCCAGAAAACGAAAAAATACAAAATTCTATAATTTTAGGAACAATTGAGTTAGATTCAATAAATAAAAATATTATTATGGAAAACCCAACTGTTCCCAATATAAATGCAATTGAACAAGAGCATTATTCGTTTATTAATTCAATTGTAAATAATTCTCCTGCTAAAGTCAATGGAGATGAGGCTGCCGAAGCATTGAGAATTGTTGAAATAATTAATGATTTAATTATAGAACAAAAAATATGACTTTTACAATTATAAATATAGTTTTAATATCAGTTATATTATATTCTTTAGTATTATATCCTATTTTGTTGGTTATTTTATCTTTCTTTTTTAAGAATACTCCAGCCACAGATAAAGATTTTAAACCTGCTATTACATTTATAATTGCAGCATATAATGAACAAAATTATATTTCAGATGCTCTTCAATCAATTTTAGATCTTGATTATGATCTTAATAAAATTCAAGTAATAATTGGCTCCGACGGCTCTACGGACAGAACAATTGAAATATCTAATTCATATAAAGATAAATTTAAGGATTTAACCATTCTTGACTTGAAAAGAGGTGGTAAAAATAATGTCTTAAATGAGTCTTATAAGCATATTAAGAATGATTATATTTATATTTTAGATGCTGATTTTAGGCTTAAACCAAATTCTATAAATGAATCTATTAAATATTTTACAGACCCAAATATTGGTGCTGTAATTAGTAAATTAAATATTATATCAGGTGCTAAACCAACTAATGCCGGTGAAATTGGAGAAAGTACATATCAAAAATTTGATAATTTTATAAAAGTAAAAGAATCTGAAATTTGGTCTACACTTAATAATTTCGGATGCTATGGAATTAGAAAAGAATTGCTATACCCTATTCCAAATAACAAAGTTTGTGATGATATGTATAATATACTTCGAGTTGCTTCTGAAAAAAGAAGAGTATTTATTACAAATGAATCAATTGTCAATGAAGTAAGGGAAAAATATACTGCTGAAGAAATAAAAAGAAGAGAGCGTATCTCTTCTGGTTCTATTTCTACTCTTTTAGCTGTACCTCAAATTTTAAATCCAAAATTAGGTTGGTCAAGTTTCTTCTTTTTTTCCCATAGATTTATTCGATTTTTCTATCCAATTATTTTAATATTAGTTTTAGTATTTACTCCTTTTATGTATTGTGAAAATACAACAATATTTTATATATTCGCCATAGGACAGATTATTTTTTATCTTTTTTCATTTATTGGATATTTACTTGATAAAAAGAACATAGTATTACCACTATTTTCATTCCCATATTTCTTTTTAATGCTTAATATTGGATATTTTAACGGAATTATTCAATTCATTAAAAATGAACAAAGTGCTGTCTGGGAAAGAGCTGATACTCAGCAAAATTCAAATATATAATTTTAATCGTCTTTGTAATTATTCAATCTTATAGAGATCTGTTTTTAAGCAAAATTCAATTCTCATTGCTTATAAACACGTAGAATAAAAAAAAGGGAGAAGTCTATTTAGGCTCCTCCCATTAATATTTAAGAAAATATTTATATTTGATTAATACTTACTGGAGTATATACTCTTGATTTTAACTCAGTATCAATCAAAAATATGTATGATTTATTATTATCACATAATTTAACTCTTGCTTCTAATTCAGAAGTATTTTCTTCTTCTTCCACTTGTTCTTTAATGAACCATTGAAGGAAATTGCATGTAGCAAAATCCTTGTGTTCAGTTGCTAAAGAATATAAATTATGTATGCTTTCAGTTACAAATTGTTCATGCTTATAAGTAGCTGTAATTACTTCTAAAATCGAATCCCATTTATGCTCTGGTTCATTAATTTTTGGCACAATTACTTCGCCTCCACGTTGTAAAATATAATCAAATATTAACATTGCGTGGTCCATCTCTTCTTTAGCTTGAATACGCATCCAATTTGCAAATCCGTTCAAACTATTTGCACTAAAATATGCTGCCATCGAGAGATATAAATTTGAAGAGTAAAACTCTTTTTCGAATTGCTCATTTAATGCTTTTAATACTATTTGGTTTATCATTATTATTATAATCCTATTTTGTTAGAAAAAATATTTATACATTTTTGACGAAATAAAAAATAAATTAGTATTTCGTGTTTTGCTTAAAAATTAAATAAATTACCAATATTTAAAATATGATTAGGATCAAGTGATGTTTTAAGTGATCTCATTTGATTTATTATTTCGCTTCCAAACATTTTTTCTAAATATTTGACTTTTAATTTACCTATTCCATGTTCTGCTGATACAGTACCTTTCATTTTTAAAACTTGTTCTAAAGCTTCATCATAAAATTTCTGAGCATTTTCTTTGTCTCTTTCATTTTCATAAAATACATTTCCATGCAAATGATTATTGCCAATATGCCCATATATAACTCTGTTTAAATTATATTTTTCTGATTTTTCGACAATTGCATTATATAGATTTGATAGATTTCCATTTGGTACTGCCCCATCTACACCTACTTTATATTGATTATTTTGAGCAATTAATTCATATACTTTCTCGGGCAAAGTGTGCCGGAATTCAGTAAATTTTCTATGTTCATCTGGAGTCTGAGCCACCCAAGTCTCATCGCTTAGATTAGTATATTTCACAATCAAATCATACCACGAAGATAATATTAGATCACTCTTTTCTTCATTATTTATACCATGCTCAAAAAATAATTCCTGCTCTACCCAAATTGCTGATTCATATTGAGTTCCAATTTGAGTATATTTTTCTCTAAGCATTTTTAAGCTATATTTATCAAAAAATTCAATTAAACGTGGATTAGCAGTTGTTAAATTTTTATATGAATTATCATTATAATTTATTTTATTGTTTTGCAATTCTTCGACAAATGATATACATTTATTTATATCATCAAAAAATACAATTAATCCTAATATATTATCCGGCTTTTTCATAACATTTAAAGTAATTTCAGAAATGAAACCTAATGTCCCTTCAGCTCCGATAAAATAATCTATTGGATGAATATTTTGTGAAGTGTAATACCCAGCTGAATGCTTAAATTTTGGAATTTCATAATTTAAAATTGGTAATTGAATTTCTTTGCCCGATAGAGTTGTTAATGAAATCACTTCTTTTAAATTTTCATTTTGTACTTTATCTACTTTTATATTTCTATTTAAAATTAATATTTCTCCGTTTGTTAAAATGATTCTTAATTCCTCTACGAAATTTCTCATTGATCCATATAAATAAGTACGAGAGCCAGAAGCGTTAGTAGAAACATTTCCTCCAATACTTGCTGTGGTTTCTGTCGGATTAGTTGGCAAAAAATATCCATTTTCCTCTAAGATTTCAGAAATTTCATTTGTTGTAACAGCAGATTGAACTGTAATTGTTTTCTTATTTTCATTAAACTCAATTATTTTATTAAATTTTTCTGAGCTAACTACGACTCCACCTTTTGGAACTCTGCCTCCAGCAAGTCCCGTTCCTGCTCCTGAAATAGTAACTAATTTATTTTGAGAATTTAATTCCTTTAAAAGCTCAGCTAATTCAACTTCATTTTCTGGGATATATACTTTTTCAGCTTCACCTCTAAAATTTGAAGAATCAAGAGTGTAGGTGTTAACAAGATCTTTTTCGCTTTTGACTATCATAATTCTTTAAAATATTATTTAAAAATAATTTACAAATATAACACTTATAATATATTTAATCATTTAATAATTGTAACTTTAATAGCTCTTATAACGTAGTACAGAAGTGAAAGAAGTAATTAAATAATCAATCTCTTATTTGTTAATTACTTTTGATAATATAAGCAAAATTGATTAATTTTGTAGTTTGTATAAAAACAATTATTTAAGAAATTAAAATATAAAATTTAATTGGAAATAAACAATATTTCGATATGGAATAGTACTATTAGCAATGAAGAGAAAATTTTAAAAGAAAAATTCTCTGAAATTGGTAATTTACCTAAACACATTGCTATAATAATGGATGGTAATGGTAGATGGGCTATAAATCGTAATTTAGATAGATCCTATGGGCATAAAGAAGGCATCGAATCAATTAAAAAGATTGTAAAAGCTGCTTCAAATATTGGTATAAATTATTTGACACTTTATGCTTTTTCAATTGAAAACTGGAATAGACCTAAAGAAGAAGTTGATATTTTAATGAATCTCTTGGTAATTCATCTAAATAAAGAATTAGACCAATTACATAGAAATAATGTAAAGATTACTACTATTGGCAATTTTTCTTCTCTCCCTGCTACTGCTCAAGAAATTCTTAATGAATCGATTGAAATGACAAAGCATAATAATGGTCTAAATCTTACATTCGCTTTAAGCTATTCAGGTAGGTGGGATATAATTCAAGCTGTTAAAAAAATTGCTAATGAGATAAAATTAGAAACTTTAGAAATTAATGATATCGATGTTGATATTTTTTCTCAATATTTAACTACTAGAAATTTACCAGATCCTGATTTATTAATTAGAACAAGTGGCGAAATGCGGATAAGCAACTATTTATTATGGGAGATAGCTTATTCAGAAATGTATATTACAGATACTTTTTGGCCTGATTTCAACCGTAATGAACTTTACAAAGCTATAGAATCATTTAATTCACGTGAGCGACGTTTCGGTAAAATTTCTGAACAACTGTAGATAAATTTAACTATTTTGAATAATAGCGATTAACTACCCCGTCAGGCTTTGCCTGTCACCCCTTCGCCCCGAAGGGGAATTTGAAAAACCATATAAATCGCAAAAATCACAGTTCAGACAATAGAAATGAACTAATATATAATTCAAAATGATATTAGCTATGAGCTTCAAACCAATTCTTCCCAAAATTCATATTGACAACGATAGGCACTTCACCTAACGGAAAAGCATTTGTCATATTAGTTTGTACTATGTTTGCGATAATTTCGGTTTCGTCAGGTGTAACATCAAAAACAAGTTCATCATGCACCTGTAAAATCATTTTAGATTTCATTTTATCTTTCTCTAACCTGTTGAAAATTCTAACCATAGCAACTTTA
>CALLXS010000084.1 GCA_937875295.1 uncultured bacterium
CAGAAAGCCCCACAAATCAAAGCAGCCATTATTAACACAAAATTAAATGACCAAATATGTACTAAAGCATAAATTAATGTAGTGATTATAAGAGCTTTCCACTCGCCATATTTATCTATAAAAAATTGTTGAATATTAGCTCTCCAAAATATTTCTTCTGCTGGACCAATTATAAATAATAATCCGACTCCAATTAGAATTTTATTATATCCATCTCTCATAGAATAAATACTATCGACCTGTGGGCGAGCAAAATCGAATAACAAAGTAGAGAAATATTCTCCTAAATAAAAGATTAACCAAAGCACTACAGCGCTTAAAAGCCCAAGAATAATTGCTGAGAATTTAAAATCAAATTGTTTGATTATATCTTTGTTATTATTAATACTTAAAGTGATTAATATTATCGCTGAAATAGTCATCGAAATCCAAAAATTTAATAAATGACTCGTATATGGCGAAAACATTAAGAACCACAATAATGCAGCAATAAATATTTGTATAATTATTTTTTTCAAATGAACTTTCCTATAATATTGGATAATGCAATTAATAAACTAAAAATCAGAACAAGTTTAGCACAAGAAGCATCTAGATTACTTATTATTTCTGGAGTTTCAATTTTGGCACGTCTCATTAATTTGATATTTTTAATTGTAATTGGTAAAGTTATTAAAACTATAAGCGAAATTGGATGCAAAAGTTTAAGAATAACAAATAATAAAACTAAAAAATAAGCTCCCAAAGCTAAGAACAAAAATTGTATTTTCGATCCAAAAATTCCTAATAGCATCGCTTGAGTCTTTATATTAGCTTTGCTATCATCTCGAATATCGCGAGTATTATTTGAATGAAGAATATTTACGATTAAAAAAGCAATTGGCAACTCTATTAATATTACTTGCCAAAACAATTGATTTGTCATTACATACACAGTTCCCAGACCAATTAATGGTCCATAAATAAGGAAAATCAAAAAATCTCCAAGAGCAATATATTTCATTTTATAATAAAATATAGAACCAAGAGTTCCCAAAATTCCTATCCACAATAATTCTATTCCGGTATTGATTAAAAGATACAAACCAATTAAAAGACCGATTATGAGGAACACTATACCGTAGATGAAAATAGATTTTGGTTGAAATATATTTTCAACAAGCATTCTACTAGAACCGAAAGTTTCTTTTCTATCTACATTATATTTGAAATCGAAATAATCACTAATTAAATTTCCTACGATTTGGAATACTACAGCTCCAATTAATGCTAAAATACCGTACCACAAATTGATATAACTAAATTGATTACTTAAATAAAAAACGTAAGTAATAGCAATTAATGATGGCATCGATGATGCAGGTAGCGACCAAGGTCTAAAAGCAATAATCCAATCTTTTGTAGAGTGAGTCATTATATTTATTATTTAAAATTA